>JAQGLP010000405.1 GCA_028292835.1 Variovorax sp. | reverse complement strand
TCGCCGATCATCGGGTACCTGGGCAGGTAGCCCTGGGTTTCCTCGATGTCCTTGGCCCAGCGGTCGTGGGCATCGACCGGGTCGACGCTCAAGCCGATCAGCTTGCAATTGCGATTGGTGAATTCGGGCTCGATCTTCGCCATGTAGCCCAGCTCGGTGGTGCACACCGGCGTGAAGTCCTTGGGATGAGAAAACAGGATCGCCCAGCCGTCGCCGATCCATTCATGAAACTTGATCGGCCCCTGGGTCGTCTGGGCCGTGAAGTCGGGGGCAACGTCGTTGATGCGAAGTGACATGATGTCGGCTCCTTGAACGAGTTGAAGGCAAACGCCTGCGGCGGCAAGCGGCCGAGTCAGCCTCAAAAACTTCGACCGCAGCATGGCCGCAGCACGCGTTCAAAAGAAAAGTACAGCACGATTTGGCCGCGCTGACAATAGGTTGGTACGCCCGGTCCGGCGTACAAATTCTGTGCTTTCCCGAATTGAAAAGGCATGCGCCGCCGCATTACCCTGCGCGCATGACCGACATGCCCCTCGCGCCCAACGTCGCGCAGCTCCGCCTCTACCAGGACTGGCTGCGCGAGACGCGCGGCATGGCCTTCGATTCCTACGACGCGCTGTGGCGCTGGTCGGTGACCGACCTCGACGGGTTCTGGCAAAGCATCTGGGACTACCAGCGCATCGCGTCGCCCACGCCGCACACCGCCGTGCTGGCCGACGCGCGCATGCCCGGCGCGCGCTGGTTCCCCGGCGCGCAGGTCAACTACGCGCGCGAGGTACTGCGCCATGCGGATGCGGCGCACGCGGCGGGCATGCCGGCCATCGTGAGCGACAACGAGCGGGGCGAGGTACGCGAGCTGTCGTGGCCCGAACTGCGCCGACAGGTCGCCTCCGTCGCGCTGACGCTGCGCGGGCTGGGCGTCGGGCGGGGCGACCGGGTCGCGGCCTACCTGCCCAACGTGCCCGAGACCATCGTCGCCTTCCTGGCCTGCTCCAGCATCGGCGCCGTGTGGAGCGTGTGCGCGCCCGACATGGGCACCGCGGCGGTGGTCGACCGCTTCCGCCAGATCGAGCCCAAGGTGCTGATCGCGGTCGATGGCGTCTACTACGGCGGCAAGCCGCTGGACCGCAGCGCGGTCGTGCAGGAACTGCGCGGCGCACTGCCCAGCGTGCGGAAACTGCTGCTGCTCAAGACGCCTTATGCTATCAATTCAATAGCGTCGGACGAAGACTGGGCGGCGGCCACGGCCCGAAACGATGCCGAAGTCTCCGCCTTCGAGCCCGACTGGCTGCCGTTCGATCACCCGATCTGGATCGTCTACTCCAGCGGCACCACCGGCCTGCCCAAGCCGATCGTGCACGGACAGGGCGGTATCGTCCTTACGATGTACGCTTGCGGGCTGCACAACGACATCGGCGCGAGCTACGGCGCCAACAATTTCGGCGAGCGCTTCCACTGGTACAGCTCGACCGGCTGGGTGATGTGGAACGCGCAGATGGCCGGGCTGGCCTTCGGCGCGACGATCGTGCTCTACGACGGCAACCCGGCCGGCAGCAAGGACAAGCCCGACTGGGGTGTACTCTGGCGCTTCTTCGCGAAGCACCGGGTGACCTTCTTCGGCGCTGGGGCGGCGTACTTCGCCAGTTGCATGAAGGCAGGCGTGGTCGCCGCCGACTGCGGCGACCTTTCGTGCGTGCGGGCGCTCGGCAGCACCGGCTCGCCCTTGTCCGAGGAGGTGCAGCGCTGGGGTACGGCCCAGCTGCGCGTCGCCGGGTCGCGGGACGTGTGGTGGTGCAACATCTCCGGCGGCACCGACTTCTGCGGAGCCTTCGTCGGCGGCAACCGCGAACTGCCCGAGGTGCCGGGGCAGATGCAGTGCCGCCAGCTCGGCCACGCGGTCGAGGCCTGGGACGAGCGGGGCCGGCCGGTCATCGGCGAGGTCGGCGAACTGGTCTGCACCCGGCCCATCCCGTCGATGCCGCTCTGCTTCTGGGGCGACCCGGGCAACGCGCGCTACCTCTCCAGCTACTTCGACACCTACCCCGGCGTCTGGCGCCACGGCGACTGGATCCGGATCGGTGCGGACGGCGGCTGCATCATCTACGGGCGCAGCGACGCCACCATCAACCGCCAGGGCCTGCGCATGGGCACCAGCGAGATCTACAGCGCGGTCGAGGCGCTGCCCGAGGTGCTCGACTCCATGGTGGTCGACCTCGAATACCTCGGGCGCGAGAGCTACATGCCGCTGTTCGTCGTGCTGCGCCCCGGCGTGGCGCTCGACGACGCGGTGCGCGCGAAGATCAACGGCGCCATCCGCACCGCGCTGTCGCCGCGCTTCCTGCCCAACGACATCTTTGAAGTGCCCGAGATCCCGCGCACCCTGTCGGGCAAGAAGCAGGAGCTGCCGATCAAGAAGCTGCTGCTGGGCCAGCCGATCGAGCGCGTGGTCAACCGCGAGGCGATGGCCAACCCGGCGAGCCTGGCGTGGTATGTGCGGCTGGCCGCCGAACGGGCACGAACACGGCAAGCTGTCTGACAGCGGCGGGATCTTGCGGCCTCCAACTTGTGTCGAACGTCATACCCCGCTCGACCGCGACGCATGCCGGTTGCGCCGTATCTGTCTTTCTCGAAACCAACGGAAGTTCATATGAAAATCCTGTTGCCCCTTTGCATGCTGCTGTTGTGCCTCCACGTGGATGCGGCGCAGGCGAAAAAGGCCCATTCCCGGCACCCGACCGGTTCGCACACTGTCCGCCAGGGGCCACCGCCGAGCCCGGGCATGAAGGCGCCGCCGACACTGCCAAGTCACCGGACGCCCGGCTTCATGGACGACGGCGCCAGCAAGCGCGGAGGCCGCGCCGAATAAGGCGCGGCCG
>JAQGLP010000386.1 GCA_028292835.1 Variovorax sp. | reverse complement strand
TGCTCGGCGCCGCAGCGCCGGGTGTCGGCGCGCTGGGGCTGCGCACCAGCATGCGCAACCAGTGGCCGTGCGAGGTGCTGCGCGTCGAGTCCGGACAGGCCGTCGCGCGGGTGCGTCTGCGGCTCGGCCCGGCCGGGGGCGGCGCGGTCGAACTGGTGGCACGCGTGACGCGGGAAAGCGCCGAGCTGCTCGGGCTGTGTCCCGGCTTGCGGGCCCTGGTCCTGTGCAAGGCCACGGCGGTCAAGGTGGCGGCGACGGGGGTGGTGGGGCGCCGCGCCGGGGCGCGCAACCGGCTCGAAGGCACGGTGGCGCGCATCGCGCGGAGCGAGTCGGGCGACGAGGTGTCGCTGCAGCTCGCGCCCGCCGTCCGCCTGGTCGGTTTCGCGCCGCCCGGAATGATGGGCCGGCTCGGCAGTGCCGCCGTCGCGACGATCGCCGAGACGGCGCTGGTGGTGGCGCTGGTCGATTGAAACTCGCCGCCATGCCGCTTTTCACCGGCACCTAGGGTTTTGCCTAGGCTGGGTGCAAGGGGACGCACTGAAGATGCCGGGAGCCGAGAACAGCCATCACCCCCCACGGAGACAGCCCATGCAGGTCGCCCTCACGGTCAACGGCCGCGACGTCACGATAGACGCGCCGCCCAACACCTTCCTGGTCCACGCCATCCGCGAGCACCTCCAGCTCACCGGAACGCACGTGGGTTGCGACACGGCCCAGTGCGGCGCCTGCACCGTCATGGCCAACGGCCGCGCGATCAAGTCCTGCAACGTGCTGGTGGCGCAGATGGCCGGCGCCGAGATCACCACCATCGAGGGCATCGCCCAGCCCGACGGCACCCTGCACCCGATGCAGGCCGCCTTCAAGGAATGCCACGGGCTGCAGTGCGGCTTCTGCACGCCGGGCATGGTCATCAGCGCCATCGACCTGTGCACGCACTACCCCGGCTCCAGCGAGGAGGAAATCCGAGCGCTGCTCGACGGCAACCTGTGCCGCTGTACCGGCTACCAGAACATCGTGAAGGCCGTGCGCACGGGCGGCGCCGCGATGACGGCCGCCGCCACCGCGGCCGCCGATGCCGCCGCGACCGACACCGTCACCGTCTGAGGAGATCGATCATGGGAGCCTCCGATTTCTCCACGCTGCCGCACATCGGCGAATCGGTCCGCCGCAAGGAAGACCTGCGCTTCCTGACCGGCGTCGGCCAGTACACCGACGACATCACGATGGCCAAGCAGAGCCACGCCGTCTTCGTGCGCTCGCCCTACGCGCATGCCCTCGTCAAGTCGGTCGACATTTCGGCCGCCGGGAAAATGCCTGGCGTCGTCGGCATCTTCAGCGGCAAAGACATCGAGGGCAAGATGGGCGGGCTGCCCTGCGGCTGGCTTATCCACAACCCCGACGGCACGCCGATGAAGGAGCCGCCCCACCCGGTCCTGGCCATCGGCAAGGTGCGTCACGTCGGCGACCAGGTCGCGATGGTGGTGGCCGAAACCGTCGAGCAGGCGAAGAACGCGGCCGAGGCGGTGGTGGTCGACTACGAGGTGCTGCAGCCGGTGGTGAGCGTGTCCGACGCCGCGAGGAAGACCGGCCCGGCGATCCACGACATCGCGCCGGACAACCAGTGCTTCCGGTGGGCGCTGGGCGACAAGGCGCAGGTCGATGCGGTTTTCGCCACGGCGGCGCATGTCACGAAGCTCGATCTCGTCAACAACCGGCTGATTCCCAACGCGCTCGAACCGCGCACGGCCATCGGCAGCTACAACCGCGGGACCGACGAGTACACGCTCTACGTGTCCAACCAGAACCCGCACGTCGAGCGCTTGCTGATGACGGCGTTCGTGCTCGGCCTGCCCGAGCACAAGGTGCGCGTCATCGCGCCCGACGTCGGCGGCGGCTTCGGCTCCAAGATCTACCTCTATGCCGAGGACGTGGCGCTGACCTGGGCGGCCAAGCAGCTCAACCGCAACATCAAGTGGGCGGCCGAGCGCTCCGAGTCGTTCCTGAGCGACGCGCACGGCCGCGACCATGTGAGCCACGCCGAGATGGCGATGGATGCCGAAGGCAAGTTCCTGGCGATGCGGGTGCACACCGACGCGAACCTGGGCGCCTACCTGTCGACCTTCTCGACCGTCGTGCCCACCATCCTGTACGGCACGCTGCTGGCGGGCCAGTACACCACGCCGCTGATTTACGTGGAGGTCGATGCCTGGTTCACCAACACCGCGCCGGTCGATGCCTACCGCGGCGCCGGCCGCCCCGAGGCCACGTACCTGCTGGAGCGGCTCGTGACACGCTGCGCGTGGGACATGGGACTGGCGCAGGACGAGATCCGCCGGCGCAACTTCATCACCACCTTTCCCTACCAGACGCCGGTGGCGCTGCAGTACGACATCGGCGACTATCCGGCGCTGCTCGCGCGCGCCAACGAACTGGCCGAGGTGGCGGGCTTCGACGCGCGCAGGGCCGAGAGCGAGAAGAACGGCAAGCTGCGCGGCATCGGCTACTCCAGCTACATCGAGGCCTGCGGGCTGGCGCCGTCCACCATCGCCGGGGCGCTCGGCGCGCGCGCCGGCCTGTTCGAGGCGGGCGAGGTGCGCGTGCACCCGACCGGCAGCGTGACGGTGTTCACCGGCTCGCACAGCCACGGCCAGGGCCACGAGACCACGTTCGCGCAGGTCGTGGCGGCGCGGCTGGGCATCGCGGTCGAGAACGTCGACGTGGTGCACGGCGATACCGGCCGCGTGCCGTTCGGCATGGGCACCTACGGCTCGCGATCGATCAGCGTCGGCGGCGCGGCGATCATGAAGGCGCTGGACAAGATCGAGGCCAAGGCCAAGAAGATCGCGGCCCACCTGATGGAGGCCAGCGACGCCGACATCGAGTTCGCCAACGGCGAATTCACCGTCAAGGGCACCGACAAGAAGATCCC
>JAQGLP010000298.1 GCA_028292835.1 Variovorax sp. | reverse complement strand
GGGAGGCACTCCTCGAGGTAACGCGCGGCCGAGGTGGCGTGGGCAGCGTCGCGTCCGGGCACGACCAGCGCCGGGATGTCCAGGCGCAGCATGTCCTCGGGTTCCGCGCCGGGGGCGGTGTCCCGGTCCAGCAGGCTGCGCGCCATGCCCGCGACGAGCAGCTTGTAGCGCTCGACGTCATGCGCGGCATAGGCTTGCGCGAACGCTTCGTCGCTGCGGAGCACGGCCGCCCAGGGGCCGCCGCGCGGGTCCTCGCCGAAGCTCTTGCCGCTTTCGCGCGCCAGCCTGACGACCGCGGCCAGCCCTTCCTGCTGCACATAGGCCAGGTGCTGCGCGAACCGCTGCTGGCCGTTGATGCGGTATTTCGCGCCGCCGACCGGCCAGTACAAGACCATGCTGAGCGTGGCCTGCGGATGCGCCGCCGCGAAACCGACCACCGGCGCGCAACCCATGCAGCCGCCCATCAGGTGCGCCCGCGGAATGCCCAGGTGATCGAGCAGGCCCTTGCCCTGCGCCACGTAATGCGACCAGGTGACTCGCTCCACGCGGCCGCCGGACTGTCCGGTTTCGCGCCGGTCGAAAACGATGCAGCTGTAGTGCGGCGTGAGTTGTTCGAGGATCCGCGTCTTCGCGTACACGCCCAGCGCCGACCACTTCTCGAGCGTCGCGTCGAAGCCGCCGGGCGAGAACATCAGCAGCGGCGCACCGCTGCCGAGCACCTCGTAGCGTGTCCTGATCCCGTCGATGGTTGCGAAGGCCATGCTGTTCCTACGCGGCGGGCTTGACGGGGATGCCGCCGCGGATCTGCCGCGCGCTGCGCACGTCGTCCACGTAGCTCTTGATGGCGTCGAGCGCGATGCCGGCGACGTGCGCGTACGTGTCGGGCTTCGAATCGATCGTCGAAGCGGCGTAGCCTATCGCGGCGTTCGCCATGCGCATGCGCCCGTCCAGCCACGGGCCGCCGCCCAGCCCGCCGATGACGGGGATGCTCACCGCCTGCGTCACCGCCGGACCCGCCACGGGCCCCGAGTGCTGGAAGTCGATCAGCGACGCACCGGCTTCTTCCATCCGCTTGGCCTGCTCCACCAGCCGCGCCGTGGCGTGCGGCGGAAGTTGCGCGCCGTTCTTCAGCATGGTCTTGTAGTCGATGCCCAGCTGCAGCGCCGTCTGCGGCGTGATGCCGAACTGCGCGAACACCGGGATGCCGGCGCGCGCGATCGCCCGCACCGCATCGGGAAAGTCGGCCGCGCCGTCGAGCTTGACCATGTCGGCACCACCTTCCTTGACGAGGCGGATGGCGGCCGCCAGGGCCGCATCGGTGCCTTGCTGCAACGGACCGAACGGAAAGTCGACGCTCACCAGCGCGCGCTTCACGCCGCGCCGCACCGCCTTGCAGACCAGCACCATCTCGTCGAGCGTCACCTCCAGCGGGTTTTCGTGTCCCCACAGGTTGACGCCGACGGTGTCTCCCACCGAGACGATGTCCACGCCCGCGCGGTCGACGATCTGCGCCATCTGCCAGTCCCAGGCGACGACGCCGACGATCTTGCGGCCGTCGCGCTTCATCTGCTGCAGGGCCGGCACGGTGACCGCGGCCTGTGATGTGTCCATGGTGTTCCTTGTTGTTGTGGTGCTCAGCCGACCAGCTCGCGGCTGGCCGGCGCGAACAACTCGTCGACGCCGACGCGGCGGGTGATGATTCCCTGGGCCAGGCAATGCTCGATCCACTCCTGGAGCATTGCGCGGTTCGGTTCGATGCCGTAGGGCAGCGGGTCCTTGCCGGTGATCTCCATCACCCGCAGGTGCAGCTTGTCCATGGCCGTCGGCTTCTCGATGGCGCCGGCCTTCAGCCGCTCCAGGTAGACCTGCTTGGATTCGACGAAGGCATTGAAGACGGCCGCGGCCAGTCCCGGCTCTTCGGCCAGCAGTTCGTCGCGCACGACGATCAGGTGGTTGGCGGGATAGTGGCCGCGGCTGCGCAGCGCCTGCAAGCCGGCCTCCGCGGCATCGGGGATCAGCGGCTTGACGTCCGGATGGTCCACCTCCACGCCGATCGCCGCGGCCAGCTCGCCTGCGACCAGCATGTCGGCGATCTTCTTGCCCGGCTCGATCGGCACGACATTCGCGGGGGGCTGGTATTCGGCCACGTGTTCATCACCCGACAGCACCCAGGTGATGCGGCCGAGGTCGACGCCATGCTCCTGCTGCAGCACCGAGCGCGCCCATAGACCCGTCGTCACCGTGTAGCCGCGGTTCACGCCGACCCGCTTGCCTTCCAGGTCCTTGGGTGTCCGGATGCCGGCCTTGGTGTTGACCAGGATCGCTCCGTGATGGAAGGCGCGCACCAGGAAGATCGGCAAGGCGGTGAAGCGCTTGCCGTGTTCCCGCGCACACAGGTAGGTGCTCAGCGCCATTTCGCTGACGTCGAACTCCAGCCCGCGCACCATGCGGCGGAAGCCGTCGATCAGCACCGGCACGTCGACGAAGTCGAACTCGAAACCACGTGGCCGCACGCTGCCGTCCTTGAGCGCCTGGTTGTTGCCCTGGGTGCGGGTGACTGTCTTGAGCTTGCGGTCGGACATCGGGATCGGCCTTGGTCAGGAATAGTTTGCGCTCGCTGAAGCTTGCTGCGGCGCAACCGCGTCAGCAGTTGCAGGAAAAACCTTCGGGGACGACCAGTGCGTTCTTCATCCACGCATAAGGCAGGTCGTCCGGCCGGACCTCGGCGACCGGCTTGAATACCTTGAAGTGATGCCGCCGGTCGCCTTCGGTCCAGAACGCCACCACCGTCTCCAGCGGTGGACAGCCCGGGAGCGCGCATGCGACTTCGGTCACCAGCAGCGCCGTGTCTCCCTCCAGCGCGAAACGCTCCCGGGTCCATTCGCGCACGCGCTCGATCGCCTGCAGCTGCGGCTGGGGTTTGGCGAAAGAGCCCAGCATGGCATCGCGCGACGAAAGGCTTCGGCCCGCCTCACACCGAAGAGTGCTTCTTGCCCGGCTCCGCGCGCAGCGCGTCGGCAGCCGCCTCCTTGAAGGGCTGGCCGATCGGCAGCACCACCGCGGCGCAGCGGATGCGCTGCGCCTTCGGATCCACGCCGGGAGGGGCTTCGCCCTTGTCCGCCAAT
>JAQGLP010000022.1 GCA_028292835.1 Variovorax sp. | reverse complement strand
GTCCTTGCCGCCGCGCATTTCCTGGATCCTGTGCATGACGCGTTCGGCGCGCTGCGGATAGTGCGTCTGCAACCACTGGCGAAACAGCGGCGCCACTTCCCAGGGCAGCCGGATCACGTGGTAGAAGGCCTCGCGGGCGCCGGCCTCCCAGGCCGCTTCCAGCACCTGTTCCATGTCGTCGTTGAGGAACGGTATCTGCGGCGCGAGGCTCACGCCGCAGGGGATGCCGTGCTCCGCCAGTGTCTTGAGGATGCGCAGCCGGCGGTGCGGCGCGGCGGCGCGCGGCTCGAGCTTGCGCGCCACGTCGCCATCGAGCGTGGTGATCGTCAGGTACACGGCCGCGAGCTGCCGGGCGGCCATCGGCGCGATCAGGTCGAGGTCGCGCTCGACCGTGCTGGACTTGGTAACCAGCGCGAACGGATGGCGCGCCTCGGCCAGCACCTCGATCACCGAGCGCGTCAGGAGCAGCTCGCGCTCGATCGGCTGGTAGCAGTCGGTCGCGGTGCCGATGGCGAGGTGGCCCGGCCGGTAGCCCGGCCTGCCGAGTTCGGCGCGCAGTAGCGCGGCGATGTTGCGCTTGGCGATCAGCCGGGTCTCGAAGTCCAGCCCCGGCGAGAGACCGAGGTAGCTGTGCGTGGGGCGCGCGAAGCAGTAGATGCAGCCGTGCTCGCAGCCCCGGTACGGGTTGAGCGAGCGGTCGAACGGAATGTCGGGCGAATCGTTGCTGCCGAGCGCGGACTTCGCGTCCTCGAAGCGCACCTGTGTCCGCAGGGGCGGCAGGCCGTCGGGCGTGTCGGCCATGTCGACCTGTTCCTGGAGCGTGCCCCAGCCGTCGTCGAACGCCTCGCGCATGTCTTTCTCGAAGCGGTGTGCCAGCCGCGTGGCGGCGCCCCGGCCCTTGAGGATCTGGAGGGGAATGCGGACTTCGGACATTGGGCAGCAGCAGAAATCTGTTTATTTATACAGTATTTCGGATGCGACTGACAAGCCTGGGCGATCGGGAGGGCGTTGAACGTCTGCGATTTCCGAGGCGGTCATGCGTGGGGCCAAAAGCGCCTCCCTGTGTCGGCGCCTGCCTGCCGCGGTGCAGGTCGCTCCCCAAAAACCATGAGCAACCCTGTGGATAAGGTTTGCACTTCCTTGTAAGGGGCCGTCAAGTCCTTGTTTTCAAAGGAAAACCCACGCACTGCCTGATTGTTGGGCACCCGGCCTTCCTGGCCCGACGGGGGCCACCGGAAAACCGCGCGGGCCGCGAGGCTCCAGGAAGGGAAGGCTCCTGCCGCGCTGCACGGACGGGCGGCTGCCCTAGGAGGACGCTTCGTCGCCGCCCGGCCAGTCGCGGATGTAGGCCTTGAGCATCTTGTTCTCGAAGTTCTGGCTTTCCACCACCGCCTTGGCGACGTCGTAGAAGCTCACCACGCCCATCAGCATGCGCTGGTCCATCACGGGCATGTAGCGCGCGTGGCGCTCCAGCATCATGCGGCGGATCTCGTCGAGCTCGGTGGCGGGCGTGCAGGTCACGGGGTGGTCGTCCATCGCCCGGCGCACCAAGGCATCGCCAACGCTGCCGCCGTTTTGCGCCACCACGCCGATCACCTCGCGAAAGGTCAGCATGCCGACCAGTTCGCCGTGCTCCATCACGACCAGCGAGCCGATGTCCTTGTCGGCCATCGTGGCGACCGCCCGGGCAAGCGGCTCGTCGGGCGTGACGGTGTAGAGCGTGTTGCCCTTGACACGCAGGATGTCGCTGACTTTCATGGTGATGCTCCTGTCTGGCCTGGTTTCCCGGCGGGCGCCGGTCCGGAAAATATAGCCCACAATGGCCTTCGCCCCACGGGGTCGGACCCGCGGCGGCAGGCCCGGCGCGCCGACCGGTCCCTGTCAAAAAATCAACCGGAGTGATTTCCATGCCCGGCTACTCCGATCCCGGCTTCGACACCCTCGCGCTGCACGCGGGCGCCGCTCCCGACCCCGCCACCGGCGCACGCGCCGTGCCCATCCACCTGACGACCTCCTTCGTCTTCGAATCGAGCGACCACGCACAGGCCCTCTTCAACCTGGAGCGCGCCGGCCACGTCTACAGTCGCCTGAGCAACCCGACCAACGCCGTGCTGGAGCAGCGCGTGGCGGCGCTCGAAGGCGGCATCGGCGGCATTGCCACCGCCAGCGGACAGGCCGCGCTGCACCTGGCCATCGCCACGCTGATGGGTGCGGGCTCGCACATCGTGGCGAGCAGCGCGCTCTACGGCGGTTCGCACAACCTGCTGCACTACACGCTGCGGCGCTTCGGCATCGAAACCACCTTCGTGCGCCCGGGCGACCTCGACGGCTGGCGCGCCGCGGTCCGGCCCGAGACCAGACTGCTGTTCGGCGAGACGGTGGGCAATCCCGGCCTCGACGTGCTCGACATCCCGGCCGTCGCCGACATCGCGCACGCGGCGAGCGTGCCGCTGCTGGTCGACTCGACCCTGACCACACCCTACCTGGTCAAGCCCTTTGACTGGGGCGCCGACCTGGTCTACCACTCGGCGACCAAGTTCCTCTCCGGGCACGGCACGGTGATCGGCGGTGTGGTGGTCGATGGCGGTGGCTTCGACTGGGAGCGCTCGGGCAGATTTCCCGAGCTGACCGCGCCCTACGAGGGCTTCCACGGCATGGTGTTCAGCGAGGAGAGCACGGTTGGCGCCTTCCTGCTGCGCGCGCGCCGCGAGGGGCTGCGCGACTTCGGCGCGTCGATGAGCCCGCATACCGCGTGGCTGATCCTGCAGGGCATCGAGACGCTGCCGCTGCGCATGGAGCGCCACATCGCCAACACGCGGAAGGTGGTCGAGTTCCTGGCGGCGCACCCGTTCGTCGCGCGCGTCGGGCACCCGCTGCTCGAATCGCACCCGAGCCACGCGCTGGCCGGGCGGCTGCTGCGCCACGGCGCCGGCGGGGCCGGCTCGGTGTTCAGCTTCGACCTGAAGGGCGACCGCGAGCAGGGCAAGGCCTTCGTCGACGCATTGCAGCTGTTCAGCCACCTGGCCAACGTGGGCGACTGCCGCAGCCTGGTGATCCACCCGGCCAGCACCACGCACTTCCGCATGAGCGACGAGGCGCTGGCGGGCGCGGGCATCTCGCAGGGCACCATCCGCCTCTCGATCGGGCTGGAAGACCCGGCCGACCTGATCGACGACCTGAAGCGCGCGCTGAAGGTGGCGCGGAAATGAGCACCCCCCAGGCTTCGCGCACTGCGTGTCGCTTTCGCCTTCCCCTTGCAGGGGGCAACACCGGCGGCCCGGCGGAGCCGGTTCCGCGGTGTTCCCCGAAGGGGCTTCTCTTCGCTTGCCGCGGGGTTCAAATGAAAGGGTTTAAACGGGCATGAACCTTCAAGTCAACGGCCAGCGCAGCTTCTGCTACACCGGCGGCAAGCCCTTCGACGCAGCCAAACCCACGGTCGTCTTCATCCACGGTGTGCTCAACGACCACAGCGTGTGGATTCTGCAAAGCCGCTGGTTCGCGCACCACGGCTGGAATGTGCTGGCGCTCGACCTGCCGGGCCATTGCAAAAGCGCAGGTGCGCCGTCTGCGAGCGTCGAGGAGGCGGCCCGGTTCGTCCTCGCCCTGCTGGATGCGGCCGGTGTCGAGCACGCGGCGCTGGTCGGCCACAGCTTCGGCTCGCTGATCGCGCTGGAAGTGGCGGCCAGCGCGCCGCAGCGCGTGACGCACCTCGCGATGGTCGGCACCGCCTACCCGATGGCTGTCTCGCCCGCGCTGCTCGACGGCGCGCTGAACGACCCGCAGCGCGCCATCGCCCGGGTCAACGTGCTCTCGCACTCGACGCTGGCACCGCCGCCCTCCTCGCTCGGCCCGGGCACGTGGCTGCGTGGCGCCTCGCGCGCGCTGATGCGCCGCGTGCTGGCGAGCAACCGCGAGACCAACGTGTTCCACGCCGGCTTCAAGGCCTGCGACAGCTACGCCAACGGCGAGGCGGCGATGGCGCAGGTGCGCTGCCCGGTGCTTTTCCTGCTCGGCGCGGTCGACCAGATGACGCCGCCGCGCGCGACCCGGGCGCTGCGCGACAAGGCCCCTCACGTCCGGGTCGTCACGGTGCCAGCGGGCCATGCGCTGATGAGCGAGGCGCCGGATGCGGTCATGTTCGCGCTGCGGGATTTCCTGGACGGCGCGCCGGCCTGACGGGCCAGGACGCGGCCGCCGCCGCCGGGCCTCAGTCCGTTCCGAACGCCGCCGGGTCGGCCGCCAGCGCGGCCAGCAGCCGGCGCACCTC
>JAQGLP010000576.1 GCA_028292835.1 Variovorax sp. | reverse complement strand
ACTGATAACTGATAACTGATAACTGATAACTGATAACTGATAACCGATAACCGATAACCGATAACCGATAACCCCTCCCCCCTCCCCCCTCCCCCACGCCCGCCGCGCGCGTGCAGGCGCGGATGTTTTCCAGCATGGCGCTTTGCTTCCGGCGGGGAAGGGGTTAGAAGGTTTCATGAATTTTCCGGCCAAGCCCAAAATCCGTGCTCAATTTTTCCGGGAACTGGCCCAACTGACGGCGTCCGGGATTTCGGTTGTGCAGGCGGGGCAGGTTTTGGGGCAGCATTGGCGCGGGAAGGAAGTCCGGGCGGCGGTGGGCGAGATGGAGCGCGGGCTGGCGGCGGGCGGGACCATCGCGGGGGCGCTGGCTCCGGAGCTGACGCCCATGGAGTTCAGTATCATCGACTCGGCGGAGCGCGGCGGGAAGCTGGCGCAGGGGTTTCGGCACCTGGAGGAATACTATCATTTGCTGGACCAGACCTGGGATCGGGTGCGGTCGGCGCTGCTCTATCCTATTTTCATGCTGCATGCGGCGGTGCTGTTGCCGGCCTTGGTTTCGGCGGTCACCAGTGGGGAGAATGTGCTCCTCGCCTTGCTGCGGGGGTTGTTGATGATCTGGGGGTTGCTGGCTTTGCTGGTGTTGGCGGGCCGGACGGTGGGGCGCATGGCGGAGACGGTGCCGGCGGTGGACCGGCTGCTGGGCTGGATCCCGCTGCTGGGGTCGGCGCGGAAAACCCTGGCATTGGCGCGCTGGCATGCGGTTTTGCATTTCAATATCGCGAGCAGTCAGCGGATTTCCGAAGGACTGCGTCAGGCGGGAGCGGCGACGGCGAGTTCCTCGTTGCGGGAAGCCAGCGATCGCGCGGCGCGGGCGGTCGATGACGGGGCGGAACTGGGGAATGCCCTGATCGCGGAGTCGGCGTTTCCCAAGGACATGGCCTCGGCGCTGGCGTCCGCGGAGTTCTCCGGAAATCTGGATACGGAAACACAACGTCTTTACCGTGAGACCGTTGCCGCGGCGGCCACCCGGCTGGAAACCTCCACGAAACGACTCTGCGGGGTCTTTTACGCCTTGGTGGTGCTGATCACGGCAGTGCAGATCCTCCGCATGGCGGGCGGATATGTGGGCCAATACGAAAAGGCCCTCAAGGATCTGGATCTGTGACAAACGGACCTTCGGGCACGGGCCGTGGACGCGCAGGCGGGATTGACTGGATTGGCCGGACCGACTGGATCAATGCGCCGGGGCCATCCGGGTTTTGAGCCGCTGCGGCGACGATCGCTGTCGGGTCCGGGATTTCGGAGGAAACGACCGCTGCCGAAGCGGATTCCAGTCTTTTTTCCATCACTCCGCGGATGGCGCGCACCAGCAATGGCTTGGCTTTCAACGGGATAGGATCCAATGTGAGGATCACCTTGGCGTCCTCATATCCGGCCAGCGTCAACGTCAGCCAGCGGCCATCCTCGGAAAAATCCGCCTCCTGGATGGTCCCCCAGGGCAGCAATTGGAAATGGTCCACGGGCTTCCAAAACGGAAAAAGCTCCACCCCCACGGGCGATAACAAAACATACGCATGCCGGGTCAGGCGCCATGCCATCACAAAGGACCCGGCCGCCAGGACCAGCGGAATCAAACCGATCCACCACGCGGGCGGATTTTTCAGCTGCCACCACGTCAAAATCCCCAAACCGGCCGCGACCAAGGACAGGACCACGCCCCCCACCCAAAACACCACCGCCTGACGGGCACGGGTGAAACGCAATTCTTTTTCAGGGGCTTTCATGGGGGGGATATCACAGGAAACAACGGCCGGGTCCATCGATTTTCCAAAACCAATGGGACCGCCCGAGGCGCGGACGTGTTCACTTCACGCCTGCACAACTGGGACTAGCGGGGGAGCGGACGAGCGGGGGAGCGGGGGAGCGGACGAGCGGGGGAGCGGACGAGCGGGGGAGCGGGGAAAGAGACGTTCACTTGCCGGGGCGACAGATCGGCAGGCCAAAGCGCGGTCCTATCGCAAATTTCACAAAAAACCGGTGTTCGATATCGAACTTTATAAAAATTTCCTTGGAAAACTTTACATTTTATGGTAATTTTAAAGACTGCCCGTTTTTCTGAACTTTTTCCCAGCCTGTTGACGCCTATTGAGACAAATTGCAGCGGCCCTGCCCCGCGTCCTTCCCGAAAGCGTTGCCCGGGATCCCGCCCTCCCGGCGGCCCCGCCGCTAAGAATCAAGCATCCCCAAGCCACCCGGGCGCTGAACCTCCCAACCAGCCAGAAACCACTTGGATCCGAACAGTTTAATTTGCTTAATTAGTTTAATGATAGAAAATTAGCCCCCGTTCCGCCCCGGAGAAACTCCACCGTCCACGCCCCCCCGAAACCCGTCCATACCGCCCCGTCCACCCTCCCGCCGGTCCTCCCCTCCCGCTATTTTTTTGAGAAACCTCATCAATGCCACGTCTGCTCGCCCCAACCGGTCATAGCCTTGACCTGCCAGCACGGCACCTCACTTTCGGTGAGTCGCCGGCGTGCGATATTCCCCTGACCGGGGAATACGGCCTGGCGCCCCTGCATTTTGAAATCGCGCCCGGCACGGACGGAAATTCCTACCTCCGGGACGCCAGTGGCGGACTCGGCACGCGCATCAACGGGCAGCCGGTCGCTGTCGCCCTCCTGCAACACGGCGATGTCATCGAAGCCGGAAAACTCAGCCTCCAATTTGCCCTCGCGGCCTCCCCGACCGCCACCCCGCCCCAAATCGCTCCCTCCGCAGGCCTTCCTCCCGTTGGCCCGGTCGTCGCCAACTCCATTTCCGCCTCCCCGGCTGCCGCCTACCAAGCCGCCGCTGCCAGTCACCGTCCGATCGGGCCCGCCGCCAGGCCCTCCCCAGCCGGCCCCTCCAGCACCCACCCCCATCCGCTTCCGGTCATCGACGCCCCCCTGGCGCCCTCGCCCATGCCGCCGGCCGCCCATCCGCACGCCGCCGCCCCGGGCCTCCCTACCCTTTCCCCCTCTCCCCAGGCCCGCCCGCCCCGGCCTTCGTCTTCGTCCCCATCCCCGTCCCCCCCCGTATCCATCCCGGCACCCTTGGGCTCCCGCGCCGCGACGGCTTCGTCCGCGCCACCATCCTCCCCCGGACCTCACGCCGCGCATCCCATCATTCCCGTCCAACTCCCTTCCCTGGGCGAAACCGTCACCGCCGCCGACGCCGCGCCACGCACCGCTTCCGACCGCATCGCCCTGGCTCCCCGGACGCTTCCGGCCCAGCCCGCCACCACGAAAACCAACAAATTCCCCACACGCCGCCCGTCATCGCCCAACCCCTTGATGATCAGGGTCGCCTGCGGCGTGCTGCTCCTCCTCGCCGCCGCCGCCTTTTGCGCCACCGATCCCGGCCAAAAACTGATCAGCCCGCTCCTCGCCCGGATCCATAAATGGAACACCGAGCGCGCGCCCAAGCCCACCGCCCCCCCCGCCGGCAGCCTGCCCACCGGCGTCAAAAGCCCCCCCACCCCAGGTGCGCCCGGCACCCCCGCCACCGCCGCCCTCGTCGGCCCAGGCCCCTCCCTCATCCA
>JAQGLP010000251.1 GCA_028292835.1 Variovorax sp. | reverse complement strand
GCTCGCCGCCTTCGCGCAGTTCGCCTCCGACCTGGACGAAGCCACCCGCAAGCAGCTCGACCGCGGCGCCCGCGTGACCGAGCTGCTCAAGCAGGCGCAGTACAGTCCGCTGCCGATCTCGCTGATGGGCGCCACGCTGTTCGCCGTCAACAAGGGCTTCATCGACGACATCGATGTCAAGAAGGTGCTCGCGTTCGAGCACGGCCTGCACCAGTTCCTGAAGACCAGCCACGCGGCCCTGCTCGACAAGGTCGAGAAGGCCAAGGCGCTCGACAAGGACGCCGAGGCCGAGCTGACCAGCGCGATCACGTCGTTCAAGAAATCGTTCGCCTGATCCCGGTCGAATGACGTTCGAACAGAAGGCGTAAGGAGCCCCCATGGCAACCGGCAAGGAAATCCGCGGCAAGATCAAGAGCTTCGAGAGCACGAAGAAGATCACCAAGGCCATGGAGATGGTCTCCGTCTCCAAGATGCGCAAGGCCCAGGAGCGCATGCGCTCGGCGCGTCCGTACAGCGAGAAGATCCGCGCCATCGCGTCGAACCTCGGCCAGGCCAATCCTGAGTACACGCATGTGTTCATGCAGCAAAACGACGCCAAGGCCAGCGGCTTCATCGTCGTGACGACCGACAAGGGCCTGTGCGGCGCGATGAACACCAACGTGCTGCGCGCCGTGACCGCCAAGCTGCGCGAGCTGCAGGCCGCCGGCGTGGCCACGGAAGCGGTCGCCATCGGCAACAAGGGCCTGGGCTTCCTCAACCGCGTGGGCGCCAAGGTGGTGTCGCATGTCACCCACCTGGGCGACACGCCGCACCTCGACAAGCTGATCGGCCCGGTCAAGGTGCTGCTCGACGCCTACGCCGAGGGCAAGCTCAATGCGGTCTACCTCTGCTACACGCGGTTCATCAACACGATGCGCCAGGAGTCGGTGGTCGAGCAGCTGCTGCCGCTGCATGCCGACACGCTGGCCGCCACGCCCGGCCAGCATGCGTGGGACTACATCTACGAGCCCGATGCGCAAAGCGTGATCGACGAGCTGCTGGTGCGCTATGTCGAGTCGCTGGTCTACCAGGCCGTGGCCGAGAACATGGCGTCGGAGCACTCCGCGCGCATGGTGGCCATGAAGGCCGCCACCGACAACGCGGGCAACGTGATCAGTGAGCTCAAGCTCGTCTACAACAAGACGCGCCAAGCCGCCATCACCAAAGAACTTTCCGAGATCGTCTCGGGCGCGGCCGCCGCCGCCGGCGTGTAAGCCGGCCGGCCCCCGGCGTCGACCTCACTCAACTTTTATCGGAGCAGAAAATGGCAGAAGCCAATGCAGTCCAGGGCAAGATCGTTCAATGTATCGGCGCCGTGGTGGACGTGGAGTTCCCGCGCGACAAGATGCCCAGGATCTACGACGCCCTGAAGCTCGAAGGCACCGCGCTGACGCTCGAAGTGCAGCAGCAGCTGGGCGACGGCGTGGTGCGCACCATCGCGCTCGGCTCCTCCGACGGCCTGCGCCGCGGCATCATGGTGACCAACACCCAGGCGCCGATCCCGGTGCCGGTCGGCAAGGCGACGCTGGGCCGCATCATGGACGTGCTGGGTTCGCCGATCGACGAGCGCGGCCCGGTCGACCAGGCCGTGACCGCCTCGATCCACCGCAAGGCACCGGCCTACGACGAACTCTCGCCCTCGCAGGAACTGCTGGAAACCGGCATCAAGGTGATCGACCTGGTGTGTCCGTTCGCCAAGGGCGGCAAGGTGGGTCTGTTCGGCGGCGCCGGCGTCGGCAAGACCGTGAACATGATGGAACTCATCAACAACATCGCCAAGGCGCACTCGGGCCTGTCGGTGTTCGCCGGTGTGGGCGAGCGCACCCGCGAGGGCAATGACTTCTATCACGAGATGGCCGATTCCGGCGTCGTGAACCTGGAGAACCTGGCCGAGTCCAAGGTGGCCATGGTCTACTGCCAGATGAACGAGCCCCCGGGCAACCGCCTGCGCGTGGCGCTGACGGGCCTGACCATCGCCGAGTCGTTCCGTGACGAAGGCAAGGACGTGCTGTTCTTCGTCGACAACATCTACCGCTACACGCTGGCCGGCACCGAAGTGTCGGCACTGCTGGGCCGCATGCCGTCGGCCGTGGGCTACCAGCCGACGCTGGCCGAGGAAATGGGCCGCCTGCAGGAGCGCATCACCTCGACCAAGGTGGGCTCGATCACCTCGATCCAGGCCGTGTACGTGCCGGCCGACGACCTGACCGACCCGTCGCCCGCCACCACCTTCGCCCACCTGGACTCGACCGTGGTGCTGTCGCGCGACATCGCCTCGCTCGGCATCTATCCGGCCGTGGACCCGCTGGACTCGACCAGCCGCCAGCTCGACCCCAACGTGGTCGGCGAGGAGCACTACGAAGTCGCGCGCGCCGTGCAGGGCACGCTGCAGCGCTACAAGGAACTGCGCGACATCATCGCGATCCTGGGCATGGACGAGCTGGCGCCGGAAGACAAGCTGGCCGTGGCCCGGGCGCGCAAGATCCAGCGCTTCCTGTCGCAGCCCTTCCACGTGGCCGAGGTGTTTACCGGCTCGCCGGGCAAGTACGTGCCTCTCACTGAAACCATCCGCGGCTTCAAGATGATCGTCAACGGCGAGGCCGACCACCTGCCGGAGCAGGCCTTCTACATGGTGGGAACCATCGACGAAGCCTTCGAAAAGGCCAAGAAGGTCCAGTAAGCGGCGCATTCGGCGCATTGGCGGCGTGCCGGTCCACCGATTGCCCGCTTTCTGACCCTTTTTCAGTCCGTCTAGGAAATTTCATGGCAAACACCATTCACGTCGACGTCGTCAGCGCCGAAGAGTCCATCTTCTCCGGCGAGGCACGCTTCGTCGCGCTGCCCGGTGAGGCCGGCGAGCTCGGCATCTTCCCGCGCCACACGCCGCTGATCACGCGCATCCGCCCCGGCTCGGTGCGCATCGAGACGGCCGACGGCGGCGAGGAATTCGTCTTCGTGGCCGGCGGCATTCTCGAAGTGCAGCCCGACCGGGTGACCGTGCTGTCCGATACCGCAGTGCGCGGCAAGGATCTGGACGAGGAGAAGGCCACGGCCGCCAAGGCCGCGGCCGAGGAAGCGCTCAGGAACGCCAAGGGCCAGATCGACATCGCCCTGGCGCAGTCCGAGCTGGCCATCATGGCCGCGCAGATCGCCGCACTGCGCAAGTACCGCGACAAGCGCTGAAGATTGGCGGGCTTTGGCATGCCCTTCGGGTCGCATCGATGCAAGCCGCCTTCGGGCGGCTTTTTCGTGCGCGTCCATCCTGATGACTTCGGCCGGAATTCGATCGAAGTTGAGCCTTGTCCGGCTGAAGCGCGGCGACTAGGATGTTCTTTCGCCCAGCGCCATGGCGCTGCGGACCAGAAAAACACCGGAGACAAACAAGCGTGGTGCGTTGGAAAGGCCTTTCCCCGGACGAGATGCGCGTGCTGGAGACCACGTTCTGGTCGGCCGGTGCGTCGCGCCACGGCATGGCCGAGCGGCTCGGGTGCTCGAAGAGCAAGGCCAACGGCCTGATCGCCGGGTTGGTCGAGCAGGGTCTGCTGGCCGAGGCGGGCCTGCAGCCTTCCTCGGGCGGGCGCCGCGCGGAAACGCTCCGGCTGCACGAGGGGCTGGGGGTTCTGTTGGGGATCGATATCGGGGCCACCAGCCTCGACGTGGCCGTGCTGCGACCGGACCTTTCCATCCTGGCGCACCATGCCGAGCCCGCCGATGTGCGAAGCGGCCCCGGTGTCGTGCTGGCCCAGGTGCGCGAGCTGATGCGCGAACTGCTGGCGCAGCGCGGGCTGGGCGCCGGGCAGGTCATCGGCATCGGCATCGGCGTGCCGGGTCCGGTCGACTTCGACAGCGGCCAGCTGGTCAATCCGCCGCTGATGCCGGCCTGGGACGGCTTCTCGATCCGCGACGATCTGCGCCAGGACTACCGTGCACCGGTGTTCGTCGACAACGACGTGAACCTGATGGCGCTGGGCGAGCTCTGGCGCCAGCAGCGCAGCCGGCCCAATTTCCTGGTGATCAAGGTCGGCACCGGCATCGGCTGCGGCATCGTGTGCCATGGCGAGGTGTACCGCGGGGCGGCGGGTTCGGCCGGCGACGTGGGCCACATCTGCGTCGACCAGGAGGGCCCGCGCTGCCACTGCGGCAACCTGGGCTGCGTCGAGGCCATGGCGGCCGGCCCGGCCATCACGCGCATGGCGGTCGAGGCGGTCGAGGCCGGCGAGAGCGCCGCCCTGGCACGCTGCCTGGAGGCGGGCGGCCAGCTCACGGCACACGACGTCGGCCAGGCCAGCCGCCAGGGCGACGCCGCAGCCAACCGCATCATCCAGCGCGCCGGCAGCCTGATCGGCCAGATGCTGGCCTCGGTGGTCAATTTCTTCAACCCATCGCATGTGTTCATCGGCGGCGGCATCACGCGCCTCGGCCCGCTGTTCCTGGCGGCCGTGCGTCAGAGCGTGTACCAGCGTTCGCTGGCGCTGTCCACGCGCCACCTGGAGATCCACTGCACGCCGCTCGGCGGCCAGGCCGGGCTGGTCGGCGCCGGCGTGCTGGCGATGCAGGAAACCCTGCGCGTGCGCGGAGTGGCGCCATGAGCGGCGTCCCCGCCACCGCGGACCGGCCCGGCGCGGCGGCGGACGCCCGGGGCAGCGTGGCCGTCGGGTTCGACCGGATCGTGAAGTCTTTCGGCCCGGTGCAGGTGCTGCACGGCGTGAGCTTCGAGCTGGCGCCCGGCCGCGTCTACGGGCTGCTGGGCGAGAACGGCGCCGGCAAGTCGACACTGATGAAGAT
>JAQGLP010000246.1 GCA_028292835.1 Variovorax sp. | reverse complement strand
AAATTCATAGCGTGGCGCGACCGTGTGGTCATGGCTCGCAATGTTTGATGCCAGAAAAGCTGGATGGCTGCAGCCGGCCACAAGCCGACATCGGAGCTCCGTCGCTCGATGTCGGCTTCATGATTTGTCAGAAGCCAAATCCAGCGACTCCGACCGGAAAGCTGCGACTTGGCAGCGTGCTGCCTGCGTCAGACAGCGTCCCAATACGGCGGATCGCCGATGGTGTTCAACACGAAGTCCAGCACGGTGCGCACCTTGTGCGAGCGAAGACGGTTTTCCGGGGAAACAAGGTTGATCTCCGCTGTCACGGCATCCACTGTGCCGGTCCATTCAGGAAGCAGCTTGACCAGCTTCTTCGCCTTGAAGCTGCCCCGTTCGAAAATCCAGGTTGGGAACAAAACGATTCCTCGCCCGGCGAGCGCAGCCTCGACCAACACTTCGGCGTTGTTACTTCTCAGCATGCCCTCTGCGCGGATGACAAGCGGAGTTTCCTCCTTCGATCGTCGGAAGAACCAGCGCTGTGGTCCGGACGGTCCCTTGTAGACAAGGCAACTGTGTCGCTCCAGATCCAGCGGGGTGGATGGCTTGCCATGCTTTTTAAGGTACGTCGGACTCGCGCAAAGCACGTTGTTCTGGTTGCCGATTTTTCTGGCAATCAGGGCGGAATCTGAAAGGGCACCGAGGCGAACGGTGATGTCCACGCCCTCCTGAACCGGATCGATGAACGCATCGGTCAGCGTCAGCTCGACAGTCAGCTCAGGGTAGGTGGCCTGAAGCTGGTTGACGATTTCAGCGATGTGCAGTCTGCCAAGTGCCACCGGAGCATTGATGCGAACCAGCCCGCGCACGCCGGCGTCTTTGCCGGCGGCCTGCTCGGTGGCCAGATCGAGAGCGTCGAGGACATCCCTGAGTTGTACGTAGTAACGCTCTCCCGTTTCAGTGAGTCGTACCGAACGCGTGTTGCGATAGAGAAGCTGTTGGCCGACTTCGCGTTCGAGCGCAGACACGAAGCGAGACACCGACGACGGCGGCACCTGAAAGTGGCGCGCGGTGGCGACGAAGCTGCCGGTCGCAGCCACCATGGCGAAGTACCGGAGCGCGTTGAGCTGCATTCGATGCCTTTTGCGTTGCGGAAGGTGAGTGAAGTATGCCCCCTGATCGACGCATTGATGCTGTTGGAGCAATTGTCATTTGCCCAGACATGTCATTGAATCCTTTGCCGCATCAATCTACGATTCAGTCTCAGGTCGAGAGCAGGTCCTCTGCTTCACCAATGACACGGAATACTGCATATGAACCGCCTTTTTGAGAGCTTCGATCTTTCTGGCACCAGCCTTCGAAACCGCATCGTCATGGCGCCGCTGACCCGCTCGCGCGCCCCGGCCGACGTCGCCGACGAACGGGTTGCGCTCTATTACGCGCAGCGCGCCACGGCGGGTTTGATCGTGACCGAGGGCACACCCATCTCGCGTGAAGGTCAAGGCTATCTTTTCAACCCGGGAATCTTCACTGCCGAACAGATCGCCGGTTGGCGACTGACGACAGATTCCGTCCATGCGGTCGGTGGCCGGATCTTTGCCCAGATCTGGCACGTGGGCCGGGTGTCGCACCCCTCGATTCAAGAGGACGGCCAGGTCCCGGTCAGCGCGAGTTCCAAAAAAGCAGAAGGCGCCAAAGCGTTTGGATACGACGAGCTTGGCGTCCCGAACCTGGTTGATCCGCCGGCGCCCCGCCAATTGGCCACGGCTGAAGTCGAACGTATCGTGGGCCAGTTTGCGCATGCAGCAGCCAACGCCGTCGAAGCCGGTTTCGATGGCGTCGAAATCCATGGCGCCAACGGCTATCTGTTTGAGCAGTTCATGAATCCGCTGGTGAACGATCGCGACGACCGGTACTCGGCCAGAAACCTTGCCAATCGACTGCGGTTCACGTTGGAGGTGGTCGATGCGGTGATTGCCCGAATCGGCGCGCACCGCGTCGGTATTCGGATTTCGCCCTATGGGCAGCTTTTCGACATGCCCCTCTATCCGGAGATCGACGAGACATACAGCGCGTTGGCGCAAGCCTTGGGCACCAGGGGAATTGCCTATGTCCATCTGATGGATCAATCCGGCTTCGCGGTGGGTGACACCACGATGGAGGGAGCGCCGAAGTCAGGCTTCGGCGGCCTTCTGCGCACCATCAAGGGCCACCTCCCCGACACTGCGGTGATCCTGGCGGGTGGCATGACACGTGAGCGTGCGGAGCAGATGATTGCCGAAGGCGTTATCGACCTCTCCGCATTCGGCACGAGCTTCATCAGCAACCCGGACCTGGTCGCGCGACTTCAAAACGCCTGGCCTCTGGCAACGCCTGATCACACCACGTTCTACGGTGGTGGCGCCAAGGGCTACATCGATTACGCGCCGTACCAAGCTGCTCGAACAACGGCGCCTGGGCGATGTGCGCCCGCGCAATGATTGACGCTCACGCAACTTGCCAGGAACGCCGACCTGCACGAGTGCGGGCCATGGGTCAGCCCAGGCGCCCTTGTGCCGCCAAAGCCACGAGCGGGTCGATACCCGAATTTGCGCCGATGGATGCCATCCCCACGGGTGTCTTGCTCACCACGTATTCCGGTGACGTTGCAGATTTCATGGCGATGCCGCTTCAGCACCTTGTCGACCAGGTGGGTGGCGGCGCTCTGGCGATTGCGCCGAGCTGGGTCTTTCGCATCGACGACATCGTCGAAGCGCACCGGACCATGGAGTCGAACAACGCTGGTGGCAAGATCGTGTTGCTCGCGCGCTGAGGGGGAGTCAAGCCCTGGAGAAGCCGGCTTGAGCGAACATGCCGTCACCGTTCGCGCTGACGGTCGCGGTAATCGCGCTCATGACGACATCGCAGCATCAAAGACGGCTTCGCTGAAAACGATCATTCGAATTGGCCACAGCAGCAACCGCTTCGGGCCTGAGCGGAAGCTCGACTGGACTTCAGCGAAATAAGCAAGCGTCCACGTCCCGGATTTCCCGACGGTGAGGATTCTGCAGCCGGTCGCGTCAGCATCCATCACTTCAGATCCTGCCGCCAGCGCATGGTGGGTGGTGCGTGGCTGCTCGATGCTCAGCACCTCGCCGATCACGGGTGTAGAGCGAGCTCGAACGTCTTTGCTTGGGCCAGATCGGCGAGGGGGGTCGAGGGGGCCGTGCCAAGTGAAACGCCCGATCGAAGGTGCTGTTGTGTACCGAGGCAGTGCCAACGTGAGCGCATCGATGCTCCAGGACACGGCGCTTGTCGAGCCGGCCTCCCCCGGGGCGGCTGACCCGGGACGTTACCCCACGGCGCCAAAACGGTGCATTTGCAACGCTGAAACATTGCGTTCGCAAGCGTGCTATCGTGAGGAAATGAAGACTCACTCCATTGCGGCCTCTGCCAAAAAACCCGCCCCGGCCCTGCCGTCCTCACAGCTGGACACTGCCGTCGTCATGGCGAAGAAGTTCGAGCATGTCTTTGAGAATGCATTCACCCTCTCCGCCAAGGTGGCCGCCGAGTCGGCGCTCGGCAGCAGCAAGAAGCGCCTTTTCGTCACGCTGGCACACCATGAGGCGCCCACTCTGAATCGCGACGCAGCCGCATACTGGGCGTCCAGGAGTCTGCCGGCGGCGGCGCTTCATCAGTGGTTCGCGGCGACCGGACTGGAGAAGAAGAAGGACCTGTTCATCGCGTTGCATTTGAGCGCCTCGACGCTCTCTCGCGCCCAGCCCGACACGCCGCTCGATGCCGCCGTCACCGAGCGCATGCTGCGCCAGAGCGAGTTGTTCGTGCGCGCGGCCGAAGTGTTCGGTGAGGAGGGCGCCACGTGGATGACGAAGCCGCACGACCTGCTCGACGGCAAGGCCCCGGTGGAGTACGCGACCAACGAGTTCGGCGGCGCGAAGGTCCGCCAGATCCTGAACGCGATCGAGTACGGCGGCGTCGTCTGATGCCGTCGGTCTGGCGCATCGGCAGCACCAAGGGCCTGACCCTCGCCACGCTCGCCTTCGGCTCGACGCTCGAATCCGGGCGCTGGCACCGCACCCCACCGGATGGCCAGCCCGTCGTCTACGCGGGCTCCAGCCGTGCGCTGTGCCAGTTGGAGAAGCGCGTCCACTGCAACGGCGTGCAGCCGCGCAATCAGGCGCTGCTCCGGCTGGACCTGCCCGACGATGCCGTGCTGTTCGACGTGCGCACGCTGGAGAACCTGCCGGCCAACTGGCGCGATGACGAGCCTTGGACGCAGGATGCTGGTATTCGCTGGCGGGCCTCAGGCGCCTCGCTTGGCCTGTGGGTGCCCTCGGCAGTGGAGCCGGGCGAGTCGAATCTGATGCTCAACCCCGACCATGCGAAGTTCGCTTCGATCGTGGTGACGGTCGAGCGCATGACGTTTCAGTTCGATAACCGGTTGTTCAACCCATGACCATGGCTGCTCGATGGTCAGCACCTCGCCAATCACGGGTGTAGCGAAATCGAACTTCCTTGCTTGCGCCAAATCGGCGATATTGCACGCAATATGACGGGAGTGGCATGGACGAGACCATTCGACAACTGGTGGCAACGCGTCGCACTGCACTCCACGGCACCGACGGCGGCGAGCGGCCCTGGGGCCTGGCGCTGTCGGGCGGCGGCATCCGCAGCGCGACCTTTTGCCTGGGCCTGCTCAAGGCGCTGGCCGCGCACCGGCAGCTGCTTCGGTTCGACCTGCTGTCCACCGTCTCGGGGGGCGGCTACGTCGGCGCGACGCTGGGCCGCTTGTGCGGCGGGGCGGCATCGGCCGAGCAGGTGCGCGAGATCGAGCGCGCGTTCGGCCACGTCGAGCGCGTGCGCTTCGGCGGGTGGCTGCGCGGCAACGGCCGCTACCTGATTCCGGGGGGACTGGGCGACGTACTGTTTGCCGCGGCACTCTACCTGCGCAATCTGCTGGGCACCCACATCGAGCTCGCCATCGCCGCGAGCCTGGTCGGCATGGTGCTTGCCGCCCTCAACCTGCTGCTGTGGGATGGCGTGTTTCGCGCTGTCGACCTCGACACCGCGACGCGCGACGCGGTGGTCGATGCGACCGCGCTGTCCGCGCAGGAAGTCATGCGCCTGCTGGTGCAGGAGATCACGCGGCTGCCCACGCTCTGGTTCGCCGCGGTGGGGCCGCTGGTCGCCTCGGTGGCGCTGGCCTGCGCCTACTGGTCGGTGCGCGACCGGCCGTCCTCCTCGGCCATGCTCATGCAGGTGGGTCTCTGGACGGCCCTGGGCACAGGCGCCTGCTGGATCGGCCCGATGCTGGTGGCACGCTTCAGCGGTCCGCTGTGGCTGACGCCGGTGTTCGTGGCGTTCGCGCTGTGCTGGGTGGTCGCGCTGCTGTGGGTGCTGTGGCGCAGCCGCCACCGCAGTGCCACCGAAATGCGCAACAGGCTGACCGACGCGCTCGCCTCGGTGCTCAAGACCCTGCTGCTGATCGCGATGCTCGGCGTGCTCGATCGCAGCGCCTGGTGGATGGCGGCCGACAGCCGCGGGCAACGCGCTTCCTACGGCGCCGTGCTGCTGGTGCTGGCGGCGATGTTGCGCGCCGTGCTGCCCACGCTGCTGGCGCAAAAGCACGAGCGGCCCGGCATCGGCAAGGCGCTGTTGCTGACGCTCGCGAGCCTGCTGGGGCTGGCGCTGGCGTTTTGTCTCGCGGCGTGGTGGATGGGGGTGGTGTACGCCGCGGTGCTGCTGCCGGTGTTCACGCCGGCGGGGCTCGATTTTTCTCGCGGCTGGGTCTGGCTGGGCACCCTCTTCGTGATCGTGGGCAGCTATGCGTTGGTGACCGGGGGCAACCTCGCTTTCCTCAACCTGTCGTCGCTGCACATGTTCTACCGGGCGCGCATCGTGCGCGGCTACCTGGGCGCGGCCAACGCCGGGCGCCTGGGCGGCGCGCCGACCGACGAGGTGTCCGGGCTCGCGCTGCCCCAGGTGCCGGTGGGGGAGGTGGACGCCGGGGACGATATTTCCCAGCTTCGCTATGCGCCGCACGCGCGCGGTGGTCCGGTGCATCTGATCAACGCCTGCATCAACCAGACGCACGACACCCGGCAGCGGCTGTTCAACCGCGATCGCAAGGGCCTGCCGTTCACGGTCGGGCCGCTCGGGTGGATGCAGGCCGGTAATGCCGATTGGGCGCGGGTACACGGCGACAGCGTGCTCACGCTGGGTGCCTGGACGGCCATTTCGGGCGCGGCGGTCGCCTCCGGGCTCGGGCGGATGACCCACCGCGGCCTGGCCGCGCTGTCGGTGTTCGCGGGACTGCGTCTGGGCTACTGGTGGAACAGCGCCGAGGCCGGCCTGCTGCAGCGCGGGGCGGCCGCGCGCGGCAGCACCCTGCTCATGAAGACGCGCTTTCTCTTGATGGAGTGCTTCGGCACGTTTCCGGGCAGCAGCTCGGCCCACTGGTACCTGAGCGACGGCGGGCATTTCGAGAACACCGGTGCCTATGCGCTGTTGCGCCAGCAAGCCGCGCTGATCGTGATTGCCGACTGCGGCGCCGATCCCGACTACCGGTTCTGCGACCTTGAGAACCTGATCCGCCGCGCCCGCATCGACCTGAACGCCGAAATCACCTTCATGAAGCCGTACCCCGGCGCCGACTGGCCGCCGCTCGATGCCTTCGGGTCGCTCAACGACCTGGCGTCGATCACCAGC
Source organism: Variovorax sp. (assembly GCA_028292835.1). Lineage (GTDB taxonomy): Bacteria > Pseudomonadota > Gammaproteobacteria > Burkholderiales > Burkholderiaceae_C > Variovorax. The sequence goes on along the minus strand of JAQGLP010000246.1, from coordinate 1,158 downwards.
CAGGCCTGCCTCGCGCTGGCGCAGGTGCGCTACGCGGACGGCGCCACCGGGCAGATCGTGCTGGTCAAGCCCAATGTCTCGGCCTCGCTGCCGGTCGACTTGGTGAACTTCAAGGCGGCCAATCCGCTGTTTCCGCAGCAGCCGACCACCGACCAGTTCTTCGACGAGGCGCAGTGGGAGAGCTATTTCCAGCTGGGCGCCGAGATCGGCTCGCGGCTCGACGGCGAGCTGCTCGACCGGGTGGCGCTGGGAACGATCGGGCTGTTCGTTCCGGACGATGGCCAACCCCAGTCCGCGCGGCCGGCCGGACCGGTGGCCGGCGCTGGAAACGACCCTGCCGCCCCCGCCATCCCTGCAACGACAGCCACCGCCACCGCGATCGGGACGATGAGCCGGCTGCAGGCCCGCGTGCTCAGGGCCGGCGCGGTGACGGCTTCGGTCGGGCTCGGCACGGCGGCGACCTTCGGCGTCGCGGCCTGGCAGGGCATCGACAGCTGGCGCGTGCAACGCGCTGAAACCGAACGCGCCGAGAACGTCGCCTTCAAGGACCTCACCGAGCGCTGGGCGCGCCTGCGCGGCGGTGCCGTGCCGGGAGAGGCGTCGGCGTTGCTCGCGGCCGATCTGCTGCGCACCGGCGACCTGCTGTGCCGCGAGGGCAGCGACAACTTCATGACGAAGTTCCGGCTGTCGGTGCGCATCGTCGACGACGCCAGGCAGGCCTGCGCGCAAGGCGCCGTGGAGCAGCGCGCGCCGGCCTGCGCGCGCCTGCTCGACACGGGCAACGGCATCGACTGCCTGCAGCCCGCGCAGGCGCCGCCGTGCGCGCCGCGCTACTGGGGGCGCGACTACAGCGGGCAGACGGCACCCCAGCACAACTGCAGCGGCACCGTGCCCGAGCCGTGGCCGGTCGTGACGTGGCTCAGGGGGCTGGGCAGGCGCGAAGGCGATCTGCGGATGGCGGCGGTGGCGCCGTCGCCGCCGGCGATGACGCCGGTCCCCGGGCCTGTGACCGCACCGGCGCCCGGGACCGGCGACGTGTGCAAGGGCACCGTCGTCTATATCCAGACCTACGGTGGCGCGCTGGGCGCGAAGGCGCGCGCATGGCGCGGGCCCTGGCAGGCGCTGGGGGCCACGGTACCGCCGATCGAGGACGTGCTC
>JAQGLP010000238.1 GCA_028292835.1 Variovorax sp. | reverse complement strand
CCACGGACGCCAAGGTGGCCAGCCTGACTCCCGCGTCGGGGCAGGTGCTGACCGACAACCAGGGGGTGGCGATCGTACAAATCGCACCCGCGACCTTGACCGTGACAGAGGCAGGCACCCTGACCGCCTCCGCAGCCGTCGGTACCGCCTCCGTCACGCAGTCCGTTGATTTCCAGGTAACCGCGGCAAACCTCAAGCTCCAGTCCCTTGACGTGGGCGGCCCGACATTGGCTGCCTACGGCAATCGGGCGCTTTCTGTCGTGGTGACGGCAAATGGTGCGCCTGTCACCATTCCTGTCCAGGTGACTTTTGCCGCGAGCTGTGGCGTCGTGACTCCTGCAAGTACGACGACCAGTGCCACGGGTGTGGCGACGGCCACCTACAGCGCCACGACGGCCGCATGCTTCGGTACCAACGTGTCGATTTCGGCTTCCGTGTCCGGTGCGGCGCCGGTGACCGGACAAATCGCAGTGATTCCCGCTGCCGCGACCAACCTCCAGTTCGTCAGCACTGCGCCTCAAACCATTTATCTTTCAAGCGGAACGGGTCCGACCCAGGCCATCGTCAGCTTCAAGGCAGTGGACAAAAACGGCGCTGCGATGGCCAATCAGCCGGTCACGCTTTCGCTGAAAAACACGGCTTCCGGCGTTTCATTCGACAGCCTTGGCAATACGTCGCCGGTAACCAAGACCACCGATTCCAGTGGTTTGGTGGCGGTGGCTGTCTTTGCAGGCTCCATTCCGACCTCCGCGCAAATCATTGCAAGTGCGAGCGGTGTGACTGCAACCGCCTCGAACGTGCTGACGGTCGCGTCCGGTCGAGCGGTCCAGAAGGCCATGAGCATGGCACTGGGCAAATTCGCCATCGAAGGGGCTAGCGTTGACGGCGCGACCACGACGGTGACGGTTTCCTTGGCAGACCGCCAGGGCAATCCGGTGCCGGACGGCACCGAGGTCAATTTGACCAGCGAGTCCGGCGTATTGGTGCCGCCCACCTGCGTAACGACCGGCGGCACTTCCAGTTGCTTCGTGAGCATCCGCTCGCAAGGCACCCGGCCCAGTGACGGACGTGTTTCCATTCTTGTCCACCTGCCGGGAGACGAGGACTTCGTGGACATGAACTCCAACAACGTCTATGACCTCGGCGAACCGTTCGTCGACCTGGGCGATGCCTACCGCGACGACAACGAAAACGGCGCTTACGACCGCAACGAATTCACGGTGCCGCGCTACAGCGGCGCGTGCAGTGCGTCGACCATTGTGTCGGCAAATCCGCCTGATAACGCTGCCCCGGGTGACCATGGCCGTCCCGATCATTGCGATGGCGTCTGGGGAACCTCCGACATTCGCCGGCAGGTGGTGGTGGTGTTTGCAACCTCCGCAGCCAAAATCACCAACCTGGCCGCGCCAGCGAGTACCCAACTGAACCTCGGCGGAGCCGCCGTGAAGGTGCAGGATCTCAACGGCAACAGCATGCCGGTGGGCAGCACCATTGCGGTTTCCTCCACGACCTCGGGTTGCACGGTGACGAATTCCATGACCGCGGTCCCAAACACGTATTTCAGCATGGCCGCGACACAGGCGGGTCTGGCCGGCACCGTGGTCCCCCTCGCGTTGACGGGATGCGCGGCAGGAAACAACGTCACGGTGCTAGTAACATCCCCGGGTGGCCTGCAGACATCACAGGCTTTCACGCTCAATTAGGGAGATTCATCTTGGCTGGCTTGGCAGCCCTTGTCGGCTTGCCGGGCTCGGGCAAGACTGCGATTGGAAGGCGTTTGGGGCAGCGCCTCGGTATTCCCTTTGTCGATAGCGACCAGGTGATCGAGGAGCGCATCGGCTGCTCCATCCGGGAATACTTCGAGCGGGAGGGCGAAGAGCGCTTTCGCGACGTCGAGCAGACGGTGATCGCGGAACTGGCAGCTTCGGCCGAGGGCGTCGTCGCGACAGGAGGGGGCTCGGTTTTGCGTCCCGTCAACCGTGTGCAGCTGCGCAGTGGTTTCCACGTCATCTACCTTCGCTCCTCGCCCGAAGACCTGTTCCGTCGCCTGCGCCACGATGTCAAGCGGCCTTTGCTCCAGGTGGCCGATCCGCTGGGACGGTTGCGCGAACTGCACACGGTGCGCGACCCCCTCTACCGTGAGACGGCACACGATGTGATCGATACGGGGCGGCCTTCGGTGGCGGTGCTGGTCAACCTGCTCGTGATGCAACTGGAGCTTGCTGGTATCGTGGCGTCTGGCGAGGCTTCGGGCGTCAACGGCGGCGAAGCAAGAGGAGGGCCTGAAAGCTGAGGCGGTGGCGCGCAGCCTCTAAACTTGCGGTCATGCTCCTGACCGCTTCCCTTCAACGTGTCGATATCGCCCTCGGCGACCGCAGCTATCCGATCCAGATCGGCAACGGCCTTCTCGATTCGCCCGAAGCGTGGGCAGCCCTGCCGCCTGCCGCCACGGCACTGATCGTCACCAACACCACCGTCGCACCGCTCTACGCGGCCCGGCTCAGGGCGGCGCTGCAAGGGCGTTTTCGCGCCGTGCACGTGCTCGAGCTCCCCGACGGCGAGGTGTACAAGGACTGGCCCACGCTCAACCTCATCTTCGACGCCCTGCTCGGCCACGGCTGCGATCGCCGGACGGTGCTGTTCGCGCTCGGCGGCGGCGTGGTGGGCGACATGACCGGCTTTGCCGCCGCCAGCTACATGCGCGGGGTGCCTTTCGTGCAGGTGCCGACCACGCTGCTGGCGCAGGTCGATTCGTCGGTCGGCGGCAAGACCGCCATCAACCATCCGCTCGGCAAGAACATGATCGGCGCGTTCTACCAGCCGCGGCTGGTGCTGTGCGACCTGGCGACCCTGGCGACGCTGCCGCAGCGCGAGTTGAGCGCCGGGCTGGCGGAGGTGATCAAGTACGGGCCGATCTATGACATGGCGTTCTTCGACTGGATCGAGGCGCACCTCGACGCGCTGCTGGCGCGCGAGCCGGCCGCGCTGGCCCATGCGGTGAAGCGCAGCTGCGAGATCAAGGCCGAGGTGGTGGGCCAGGACGAGCGCGAAGGCGGCTTGCGCGCCATCCTCAACTTCGGCCACACCTTTGGCCACGCGATCGAATCGGGCCTGGGGTACGGCGAGTGGCTGCACGGCGAGGCGGTGGGCTGCGGCATGGTGATGGCGGCGCACCTGTCCGAGCGGCTGGGCGGCGTCGATGCAGCCTTCGTGCGGAGGCTGACCGCGCTGATCGAGCGTGCCGGGCTGCCGGTCAGGGGGCCGGCGCTGGGAGCGGAGCGCTACCTCGAGCTGATGCGCATCGACAAGAAATCGGAAGCGGGCGAGATCCGCTTCGTGGTGATCGAATCGCCGGGCGTGGCGGCGGTGCGCGGCGCGCCGGACGCGCTGGCGTGCGAGGTGCTGGCGCAATGCTGCGACCCATGAGCGGCATGCCAGGCGCACTGGCCCGCTACGCCAGCGATCCGGCGCGCTCGCGCGGCCGGCGCCACCCGGAGGCGCCGGCGCCGACGCGCAACGACTTCCAGCGCG
>JAQGLP010000230.1 GCA_028292835.1 Variovorax sp. | reverse complement strand
GGTCAGGTCGATGCGGTGGCGCTTGTCGGCCGCGGTGACCGTCTCGGGCAGCGCGCGCGCCTCGTTCAGGCAGGCTTCGGAAAACTCGTGCGGCACGCCGTACTTGCGCACCGCGATCTCGATTTCCATGCCCGGGTCGTCGATCTCGCCCAGCACCTCCTTCACCCGTCCGACCGGCTGGCCGTAGAGCGCCGGGGGCTCGGTCAGTTGCACGACCACCACCTGCCCGGCATTGGCGGTGCCGGTCGCGCCCTTGGGGATCAGCACGTCCTGGCCGTAGCGCTTGTCCTCCGGCGCGACCAGCCAGATGCCGCCTTCGTGCAGCAGGCGACCGATGATCGGCTGCTCGGGGCGCTCGACGATCTCGACCACGCGACCCTCGGGGCGGCCGCGCCGGTCCTGGCGCACCACGCGCGCCCTGACGCGGTCCTTGTGCAGCACCGCGCGCATCTCGTTGGGGGGCAGGTAGATGTCGGCGTCACCGTCGTCGCGCTGCACGAAACCGTGCCCGTCGCGATGTCCTTGAACCGTTCCTTCAATTTCGTCCAGCAAACCGCTGGGATGGCCATTATTTTTGATATGATTCTCTCTTTCCTGAAATTCAAAACACGTTGCAAGGATTGTCTCCGAGCAACATGTGGGCCCAGATGGCGGAATTGGTAGACGCACTAGTTTCAGGTACTAGCGAGTAACATCGTGGAGGTTCGAGTCCTCTTCTGGGCACCAAGTTTAAGTAAAAACCCACTCGGGTTTCCAAGTTCAAAAGCCACCGGTCTCCGGTGGCTTTTTTCTTTGCCTGACGCATCGCGAGGCCGAGGCTCAAATCGGCAGGGCCACGAGGTCGTGGCCTTCGGTGGCGACGATGCGCGCACGCGTGAACTCGCCGACCTTCAGCGTCTTGCTGATTTTCTCGGGTGGCAGGAGGCGCACCACGCCATCGATCTCCGGCGCGTCGGCATAGCTGCGGCCCACGCCGCCCTTGCGGCCGAGCGCCGGCGCCGAATCGACCAGCACCTGCATGGTCGCGCCGACGCGGCGGCGCAGCCTGGCCGTCGAGACCTCCTCGGCCACCTGCATGAAGCGCGCGCGCCGCGCCTCGCGCTCCTCGGCGGGAAGCATCCCGGGAAGCTCGTTGGCCGTGGCACCGGCCACCGGGCTGTAGGCAAAGCAGCCGGCACGGTCGATCTGTGCCTCGCGCACGAAGTCCAGCAGGTGCTGGAACTCCTCCTCGGTCTCGCCGGGAAAGCCCGCGATGAAGGTGCTGCGAATGACCAGCTCGGGGCACATCTCGCGCCAGCGCGCGATGCGCTCCAGGTTTTTCTCGCCGCTGGCCGGGCGCTTCATGCGCCTGAGCACATCGGGATGGCTGTGCTGCAGCGGCACGTCGAGGTACGGCAACACGGCCCCGCCCGCCATCAGCGGAACGACATCGTCCACGCTCGGGTAGGGGTAGACGTAGTGCAGCCGCACCCAGGCACCATAAGGCGCCGCGATCTCGCCGAGCGAGCGCACCAGGTCGAGCATGCGGGTCCGGACCGGCTTGCCGTCCCAGAAGCCCGTGCGGTACTTGACATCGACGCCATAGGCCGAGGTGTCCTGGCTGATCACCAGCAGTTCCTTGACGCCGCCCTCGAACAGCGCCTGCGCCTCCTTCAGAACGTCGCCGATCGGCCGCGACACCAGGTCGCCGCGCATCGAGGGAATGATGCAGAACGTGCAGCGGTGGTTGCAGCCCTCGCTAATCTTCAGGTAGGCGTAGTGCCGCGGTGTGAGCTTGAGGCCCGCGACACCGAAGCTGCCTGGCACCAGGTCGATGAACGGGTCATGCGGCTTGGGCAGGTTGGCATGCACCGCGTCCATGACTTCCTGCGTGGCGTGCGGGCCGGTGACGGCCAGCACGCTGGGATGCATCTGGCGCACGAGGTTGGCGCCGCCCTCGCCGGTCTTGGCGCCCAGACAGCCCGTCACGATGACGCGGCCGTTGTCGGCCAGCGCCTCGCCGATGGTGTCGAGGCTTTCGCGGACCGCATCGTCGATGAAGCCGCAGGTGTTGACAATGACCAGGTCCGCGCCTTCGAAGGTCTTCGACGTGGCGTAGCCCTCGGCGCTCAGCCTTGTCAGGATCAGTTCGGAATCGGTCAGGGCCTTCGGGCAGCCGAGGCTGACAAAGCCCACCTTGGGGACAGCCGGCACAGACTTCATGGGGACAGGAATCGCAACTTCACTCATGCCCCTATTGTCCCAGTTATGTGGAACGCGTCGCCGGCGCCTTGGTTCCGGGCCTTCAACGCTTGAGGCCAAACGCGCCGAACACCTGCTCGGTGCTTTTATGCATCTGTTCCTGCATCTGCAAAAAAACGTTTTTCGACTGTTCGACGTAGTTGCCCATGAGGGCCTGCACCATCGGGGACTGCAGCGTCATGAAGCGGGACCACATCTCGGGCGTCAGGTTCTGGGATTGTTCGGCCAGCAGGCCCTGCATTTCGGTCATGGCCTGGATGTTTCTTTCGAGGTAAGGGCCCATGTAGCCCTGCATCGCCTGGCCATAGAAACGAATCATGCTGGCCAGCACCTGCTCGGTGAACATGGGAGCGCCGCCGGCCTCCTCTTCCAGGATGATCTGCAGCAGGATGACGCGCGTCAACTCCTCGCCGCTCCTGGCATCCTGCACCAGAAACGGCGTGTGGCTCATCACCAGCTGCCGGACTTCGGCGAGCGTGATGTAGGCGGAGGTTTCGGTGTCATACAGCCGGCGGTTGGGGTATTTCTTGATCACGCGCCGCGCCGAACGGGCCTCGGCCTCTTTGCTCTGCACTGGGAAACTCCTTCACGTGATCGGGACACAAGGGCTGTACTTTATTTTAGGAGTCGTCGGGTGGCGCCGCGCCGAGACTTACCCTGCCTGGGAGCCCTGCCCCGCTCCGTTCCCGGCGCACGAGCGCGTCCGCAGTCCTGCGAACTCGCGCGCAAGCGGCGTTGCTTCAAGAAGAATGTGCGCAACAGGCTTGCGCCGCCATGGTTGCGTTGTGCCCGTGCGATGGGTCGTCAACACAATCCACAATCGCGAAAGCGGCAGAAGGCGAAGCGATCACGCTCCGACGGCCGTGACTGTGCCGGGCGTTCCAAGCCGGCTCCATGCGTTTATTCACACGGTTTGCCAAAGACGAAGGGCCTGACATTTCTGCCAGGCCCTTGATTTATTGGGTTCCTTGGTAGGCGCGATTGGACTCGAACCAACGACCCCCACCATGTCAATGTGGTGCTCTAACCAGCTGAGCTACGCGCCTAAGGATGTATCCGAGAACGAAATTATAGCACGCCGCAGAGCGTGTTTTCAGCGTCGTCGTGCCCAACGCACGCCCGGTATGCCGGCAACGAGCTGCAGCACCTGCGCAAGCCGCGCCGAACTGACGATCTCGACCGTGAAGGTCATCCAGGCGGTGTCCTTGATCGAGTGGGTCTGGACTCCGACGACATTCATCTTCTCGCGCGCGAACACCTCCGAGATGTCACGCAGCAACCCCTGTCGATCGGTCGCTTCCACCGACACATCGACCGCGTAGACCGCCGATGACTCGCCGGTTTTTTGCGCGCTCCATTCCACCTCAATGACACGCTCCGCGCTGCGCCTGGCAAGCGTGCGGAAGTTGCCGCAGTCGGCCCGGTGGATGCTCACGCCGTGGCCACGCGTGACGAAGCCCATGATGTCGTCGGGCGGCGCCGGCCGGCAGCAGCGCGCCAGCTGCGTCATGAGCGAGTCCACCCCGACCACCAGCACACCGCCCTTGCCCATGTCGGAAACCACACGCGGCTTCCTGAGGAGCACCGCCTCGTCGGGCGATGGCGGCGGGGGCGACGGCCGCAGCAGCATTTCGATGTTGCGCAGCGAAAACTCGTCCTTGCCCACCACCTCGAACAGGTCGTCGGCCGACTTGAAGCCGAGCCGGCTGGCCAGCTCCTCGAGGTTGACCGCCGTGCGGCCTTCGCGCTGCAGCAGCTTCTCGACCGCCTCGCGGCCGCGCGCCACCGTTTCATGGGCGATTTTCGCGTTGAACCACGCCCGCACCTTGGCGCGGGCGCGGTGGCTGACGAGGTAGCCCAGCTCCGCATTCAGCCAGTCGCGCGAGGGGCCGCCCTCCTTCGCCGCGATGATCTCGACCGTCTGGCCGTTCTGCAGTGGCGTGTTCAGCGGCACCATGGCGCCGTCGATGCGCGCGCCGCGGCAGCGATGGCCCAGGGTGGTGTGGACCGTGTAGGCAAAGTCGACCGCCGTCGCGCCCTGCGGCAGCTCCACGATCGACGCGTCGGGCGTCAGCACGTAGATGCGGTCGTCGAACAGGCCGTGGGTGTGCCGCGCGTCGGACAGGT
>JAQGLP010000207.1 GCA_028292835.1 Variovorax sp. | reverse complement strand
CGCACGGCGCGCCGCAGCCGCGCGTCGAGGTCGTCGGCGGGCGCGGCGACGATGCGCGCGGTCTCGGTCGCCAGGTTGACGGTCGCGTCCCGCACGCCCGGCACCTGTTTCAGCGCGCGCTCGACGCGCGCCACGCACGAGGCGCAGGTCATGCCTCCTACCGGCAGGTCGAGGGTGAGGGTCGAAGTGGTCGCAGTCATGGTCCCAAGGCTAAAGCCTCACACCATGGCAAGGTCAAGCCGGGTTTGCTTGACCTTGCCACGGCGTCAGGGTTCACACTGCGTTTTCCGATCCACCTCCGAAAGGAATCCCCGATGAGCCAGAAATTCCAGGTCGCCGGCATGACGTGCGGTCATTGCGAAAACCTTGTGAAGCAAGCCATCCAGCAGCTCGACCCCGAGGCGCAGGTGACGGTCGACCTGCCGACCGGGCATGTCGACGTGGTGAGCCGGCAGCCGCGCCAGGACATCGTGCTGGCGATCGAGGAAGCCGGCTACCGGGCGCAATGAACCCTTTGGGCGAGGCCGCGCGGGCCCGGCCAGCCGCCGGGATGCCCTGCGCCATCGGCGAGGCGGCCCGGCGCTCGGGCGTTTCGGCCCGCATGGTGCGCCACTACGAGGGACTGGGCCTGCTGCCGGCCGTGGCGCGCACCGGCAGCGGCTACCGCCAGTACGGCGAGGCCGACATCCACAGCCTGCGCTTCATCAAGCGCGCGCGCGACCTGGGATTCTCGATCGGCGAGATCGCCGAGCTGGTCGGCCTCTGGCACAACCGCGCGCGCGCCAGCGCGAGCGTCAGGCGCGTCGCCGAGCGGCACCTGGGCGAACTGGAGCGGCGCATTGCCGCCCTGCAGGCCATGCGCGGCACGCTCGCGCACCTGGTGTGGTGCTGCCAGGGCGACGCCCGACCCAAGTGCCCGATCCTGGAAGACCTGGCCCGCAGCAATTGAGTACTTTTGGCTTCAGAAGGCACAATGCACTCTGCCGTAACTGCCTGGACCTTCGTGGAATCTCCCATGCTTGAGAACCTGTTGCCCGTATCGTTGCGAGAGGCCACCTACCGCCGCAAATTTCTGGAGAACCGCGAGGAGAACCTGTTCATGGGCTCCTTCGGGAGTTTCGCCGAGGCCGAGGCCGGCGTGCCGCCCTCCAAGGCCATCGGCTACGACAACGCCGAGGCGGCGAAGACGCTCTACAGCCACCAGATCTATTTCTACGACTACCCGGCGCTGTTCTGGATCGGCCGCTCGCTCGACGACGGCATGCGCAAGGTGTTCGACCTGGGCGGTCACGTGGGCATCAAGTACTACGCGTTTCGCCGCGTGCTGCCGTATCCGGACGACCTGCGCTGGACGGTGTGCGACGTGCCCGGCGTGGTGCAGACAGGGCGCGAACTCGCACTGCAGCGCGAGGCGACCGCGCAACTGGGCTTCTGCACCGACTTCCACGAGGCCAGCGGCTGCGATGTGCTGTATGCCTCGGGCAGCCTACAGTACCTCGCCACGACCTTGGCGGAAATCCTCGCGTCGCTGCCCGAGAAGCCCCGGCGCATCGTGATCAACACCGCCGCCGTCCACCCGCAGCGCACGCTCTACACGCTCAACAGCATCGGCTTCGCGGTCTGTCCCTACCGCATCCAGCACCACGACGAACTGCTCGCCGGGCTGACGCAGGCCGGCTACCGGCGGCGCGACGGTTGGCGCAACGAGGGCAAGCCGATCGAGGTGCCATTCGTCGAGGGCGGCGACCAGGCCTACTACGCGGGCTGCTGCTTCGACCTGGCCGGCTGACCCGGGCCCGGGCCGGACGCACTGGCGCCGCCGCCCGCTCCGTGCCACGATAGCGCGATGACCACCCCACCCCTGCCCCCCACCGTCCGGTCCGCCGCCCTGGCGCGGCCGCGCGGCATCGACCACATTGTGGCCGGCGTCTCGACCAGCGATGGCGACGGCGTCAAGCTCACGCGCGTGCTGCAGCAGCCGCTGCAGCAGCGGCTCGACCCCTTCCTGATGCTCGACGCCTTCGGCAGCGACAACCCGGGCGACTACATCGGGGGCTTCCCGAACCATCCGCATCGCGGCTTCGAGACCGTGACCTACATGATCGCCGGGCGCATGCGCCACCGCGACAGCGCCGGCCACGAGGGGCTGCTCTCCAACGGCGGCGTGCAGTGGATGACCGCCGGGCGCGGCCTGGTGCACAGCGAACTGCCCGAGCAGGAGGAAGGCGTGATGGAGGGCTTTCAGCTCTGGCTCAACCTGCCGGCCAAGGACAAGATGTGCGAACCCGGCTACCGCGACATCCAGAGCGACGAGATTCCCGAGTTCACCACGGCCGCCGGCGTGCGGGTGCGCGTCATCGCGGGCGAGAGCCACGGCGTCGCGGGTGCGGTGCGGCGACCCCGCACTGAGCCGCTCTACCTGGACCTGACGCTGCCGCCGGGCGCCGAGTTCATCCAGCCGCTGGCGCCCGAGCACAACGCGCTGGTCTACGTGTTCCGCGAATCGGTGTGGATCGGCGGCAGCGAGGTGCCGACGCGGCGCATGGCGATCCTGGACAACGACCCGGGCAGCGACGGCATCGCGCTGCGCGCCGGCGCCACCAACCACAGCCCGGCGCGCGCCCTTCTGATCGCCGGGCGGCCGCTGCGCGAGCCGATCGCGCAGTACGGCCCCTTCGTCATGAACACGCGCGAGCAGGTCATGCAGGCGGTGCACGATTTCCAGAACGGCCGGTTCGGCTGAATCCGGCCCGCTCGAGGAGCCTTGCGATGACAAACCCTCCCTACACCGCTGAAACTCTCGCGCGCGACTCGATCGACCGGCTCGCTGGCGCCACCGTGGTCGAGTTCGGCACCAACTGGTGCGGCCATTGCCAGCGCGCGCAGCCGCTGATCGCCGCCGCTTTCGAAGCCCATCCGGAGGTGCGCCGCATCAAGGTCGAGGACGGCAGCGGTCGGCCGCTCGGGCGCTCCTTCCGCATCAAGCTGTGGCCCACGCTGGTGTTCCTGCGCGACGGACAGGAGGTCGCGCGGCTGGTGCGTCCGGACGACGCGCAGGCCATTGGCCGCGCCCTGGCACAGGTCGCCGCACCCTCCTGAGGCGGGCGGCGAAGACACCGCCCATGCGCGGCCCACGCGGGTGCCGCCCTTCATGCTTCTTTACGCCCCCTCACGCGCTGCTTACGTGGCGCCAGCGCCCGCGTTACACGGCGCCTGCACACTTCGACGTACCGGCTGCCCCATGGCAGCGGACTTCGAAAGGAAACTTCTCCATGATCTCTTCACGCCCCCGTCTGCACACCCTCCTCGCCGCCGGCCTGCTCGCCTCGGCCGCCTTCGTCGCCTCGGCCCAGGCGCCGGCCGCGCCGTCCGCCGTGCCCGGCAGCGCGACAGCCGCCTCGGAGTCCCAGCGTCACATGCACGAGCCGCGCGACGGCAGGTTCCTCGAGCGCATGCAGGAACACCGCATCCAGCGCCTGGCGCAGCTCAAGGACAAACTGCGGCTGAACGCCTCGCAGCAGACCGCCTGGACGACCTATGCCGCTGCCCTGCAGCCCTCGGCGCGCACGGCGCAGCAGGGCGACCGCGACACCGCGCGCGCCGAGTTCGAAAAACTCTCGACGCCGCAGCGCCTCGACCTGATGCAGGCGCGCCAAGCCGAACGCGCCACCCGGTTCGCCCGCCAAGCCGACGCAACCCGCAGCTTCTATGCGGTGCTGACGCCCGAGCAGCAAAAGACCTTCGACGCCGAGACCCTGCCCCGCAGCCGCAGCCGCGGCCACGACCGCGACGGACAGCATGGGGCCCACGGTCACGACGCACCCGCCGCCACGAAGGGCTGAGCGCCGAGCCTCTGGGAATAAAAGCC
>JAQGLP010000177.1 GCA_028292835.1 Variovorax sp. | reverse complement strand
CTCTTCCCAACAGGAATAGATGCTATCACCCAAGCTGGCTACACCATAGCGCCAGGAATATGCACAATTCCTGACCCGAGTGGCAGACCACTCCCATCGCTCCCTGACGGAAAACACGAAATGAACGCACCCCTCCCCCGATCTGTCCTGCGCGATAGCGACACCGACGAACCCCAGCTGTTCCAGCCCGCGCGCATCGGCGACCTCGAACTCGCCAACCGGGTGGTGATGGCTCCGCTGACCCGCAGCCGTGCCGACGAGGTCGCGGGCGACATTCCGGGCAGCGCGATGAACGTGGAGTACTACCGCCAACGCAGCAACGCCGGCCTGATCATCAGCGAAGGCACGCAGGTGGCACCCGCCGGCAAGGGCTACATGGCCACGCCGGGCATCTATTCCGACGCGCAGGTCGAAGGCTGGAAGCCCGTCACGCAGGCCGTGCACGAAGCGGGCTCGAGGATCGTTGCCCAGATCTGGCATGTGGGCCGCATCACGCACCCGAGCTTGACCGGCGGCTTGCACCCGGTCGCACCCTCGGCACTGGCGCCGCAAGAGGTCGTGGCGTACACGCACGAGGGCAAGGTCGAGGTCCCGGTTCCGCACGCGCTGAGCGTCCAGGAAATCGCGGAGGTGGTCGAGCAGTTCCGCCGCGGCGCAGCGAACGCCATGCGTGCAGGGTTTGACGGCGTGGAGATCCATGGCGCCAACGGCTACCTGATCGACCAGTTCCTGCGCGACGGCGCCAACCAGCGCACGGACGCCTACGGCGGCTCCATCGAGAACCGATGCCGCTTCGCGCTGGAGGTCGTGGATGCTGTCGTCGCCGAAATCGGCGCGGGCAGGGTCGGCATCCGGCTATCGCCGGTGACGCCCGTCAACGGCATTGCGGACAGCGACCCGCAGGCCGTGTTCGGGTACCTGGTGCAGGAGCTGGACAAGCGTGGCATCGCGTTCGTCCATTTCATTGAAGGCTCCACCGGCGGCAGCCGCGACCTGCCGGGCTTCGACTACGCGTGGGCGCGCAGCACCTTCCGCGGTGCCTACATCGCCAACAACGGCTACGACCGCGACACGGCCATCGATGCCGTCGCTTCAGGCCGCGCCGATGCGGTGGCCTTCGGGCGCGCCTACATCGCCAACCCCGATCTGGTCCAGCGTCTCAAGGCCGGCGCGGCGCTCAACACGCCCTTTCCGCAGACCTTCTACACGCCGGGGCCTGCGGGCTACATCGACTACCCGGCCCTCTGAACCTGTCCACCATGAAGGATCACCATGAAAGCCGTTGCCTATTTGCAGCCCGGCGGCATCGACCGTGAAGATGCCTTGCTGGACCTCGAGCTTCCCCTGCCGCAGCCAGGACCCGGGGACCTGCGGGTGCGCGTAGCCGCTGTGTCGGTGAACCCGGTCGACACCAAGATCCGCAAGAGCCGGGTACCCCAGCCGGACCAGCCGGAGGTGTTGGGCTGGGACGCTGTGGGAACCGTCGATGCCGTCGGAGCGCAGGTTCAGGGCTTCACGGTGGGCGACCGGGTCTTCTACGCCGGCGCGATCGACCGTCCCGGGACAAACGCCGAGTACCACCTGGTCGATGCCCGCATCGTCGGCCGCGCTCCGGCACGGCTCTCGGATGCGGAGGCCGCGGCCCTGCCGCTGACGGCCATCACCGCATGGGAACTGCTGTTCGATCGGCTCGGTGTGCCCGCAGGCGGCGGCGACGGTGCTGCCCTGCTGGTGATCGGTGGGGCAGGTGGCGTCGGTTCGGTCCTGATCCAGCTCGCTAGGCAGCTCACGCGACTGACCGTGATCGTCACCGCCAGTCGGCCCGAGACGCAGGCCTGGTGCCGCGAGCTCGGCGCGCACCATGTCATCGACCATGCGCAGCCGCTCGCGCCGCAGCTCGCCGCCATCGACTGGCCGCAGGTGCCGCTGGTGGCTTCGCTGACCCAGAGCGACGAGCACTGGAGCGCCATCGTCGAGGCGGCCATGCCCCAAGGCCGCATCGCGCTCATCGACGACCCGGTGCGGCCGCTGGATGTGATGTCCCTCAAGCGCAAGAGCCTGTCGCTGCACTGGGAACTGATGTTCACCCGGTCCCTGTACCAGACGTCGGACATGGCTGCGCAAGGCAAGCTGCTCGATGCCGTCGCGGCCATGGTGGAGGATGGGCGACTGCGCACGACGGTCACGCAGACTTTGCGCCCCATCAACGCCGACATGGTGCGCCGCGCCCATGCCCTCATCGAGAGCGGCCGCGCGCGCGGCAAGGTGACGATCGAAGGCTGGGGTTGATCACCAGCGCAGCTCCGCCCGGCACTTACGGCAATTGAGCGTACTGGCGCCTGCGTGAGTCCACGCGCGCCGTGCGGCGGCGCGCGCGTGTCATGAATGCCGAGTCCCCTCGCCCCGCTCTTTCATGCGGGGCCTTTTTCTTTCCTAAACTCCCCGATGACCGCTCCCCGGCTCCAGACCCAGCAAGGCTCCTCCGTTTGCGGCGCGTCCGCGTCCCGCTCCCCGGCCGACAGGCGGCTTCTCCACGCGGTGCTCGCACTGGGCGTCGGCGGCTTCTCCATCGGCACCGGCGAATTCGTGATCATGGGGCTGCTGCCCGAAGTGGCGCAAGACATCGGCGTGAGCATCCCGCAGGCGGGCCACGTGATCAGCGCCTATGCGCTGGGCGTGGTGCTGGGCGCCCCGGCGTTGGCCGTGCTCGCCGCCGGCTGGGGCCGCCGCGCCCTCCTCATCGCGCTGATAGCGGCCTATGCGCTGGCAAACATCGGCTCGGCGCTGGCGCCCGGCTACCTCTCGCTGAACGCGTTGCGTTTCGTGTCCGGATTGCCGCACGGCACCTACTTCGGTGTCGCTGCGCTGGTCGCTGCCTCGCTGGCGCCGCCGGGCAAGCGCGCCAGTGCGGTGGGTCTCGTGATGCTCGGTCTCACCGGCGCGACCCTCGCCGGCGTGCCCATTGCCTCCGCATTGGGACAGCACTTCGGCTGGCGAGCGGCCTTCGTGTTCGTCGGCCTGATCGCGGCTCTCGCCGCGGCGCTGATTCGCGTCGGGGTGCCGCACATTCCCGCGGACCGGGGCGCCAGCCCATGGCGCGAGCTGCAGGCGCTGCGCAACAAGCACGTGTGGCTGACGCTGGGGATCGGCGCCATCGGCTTCGGCGGCATGTTCGCGGTCTTCAGCTACATCAAGCCGACGCTGATCGAGGTGTCCGGACTGCCGCTCGCGCGCGTGCCCCTGGTGCTGGCGCTGTTCGGCGCAGGCATGGTCGTGGGCAACATCGTCGGCTCGCGCCTGGCCGACAAGTCCCTGATGCGCACCATCGGCGGTGTCCTGCTGTGGTCCGTGCTGGTGCTGGGCACCTTTGCTTTCGCGGCCGAACAAGTCGCGACCGCGGTGGTGAGCACGTTCCTGCTCGGCACCGTCGTGGCGATCGGCCCGGCGCTGCAGATCCGCCTGATGGACGTGGCGGGCGAAGCGCAGACCCTGGCGGCGGCGCTCAACCACTCCGCCTTCAACCTGGCAAACGCGCTCGGCGCGTGGCTGGGCGGCGTGGCGATCAGCGCCGGACTCGGCTGGACCTCGACCGGTTGGGTCGGCACGCTGCTGGCAGTGGCGGGCTTTGGGATCTTCGGCCTCGCGGCGAGGGCGAAGCGGCGGTAGGTGCATGACGTCCGCTCCTGGCCGAGGCTGTGTGATAACTCGTCGGCGGGCGCTTCCGGCGACGCCGGCGGCGTCTTTCGCTTGGGGTGTCGGTAGCAAGCGCGCCTGTTCGGCTGATATTCGCTTCTAAAGGGGCTGAAAGGTTCCTGAGAGACGTAGCAACGTCGTAAACGGCCTCAGCCAGCCACCATCTTCATCGCGGCCATCGTTCTGGGCATGCCCAAGATCGCGATCACGGGCTTCATGGGTTCTGTCGCATTAACGGCGCACGGTAGTCTTCGGCCGTATGAAATCCGAGGCGCCAGCCATGATCCGAAGGCTTGAAGAAGGCGAT
>JAQGLP010000009.1 GCA_028292835.1 Variovorax sp. | reverse complement strand
TGCATACGGCGCTTTGACCGGCAGCAAAACTTCCCTGCGGAGACCGCCGGGCACCGGCAGCCCGCCTTGAGAGCTGCCCTTTCCAAGATGAGGACCTTCAATACGGGAGCCTTTCCGTCATGACCGGCATCCAGGCAAGGCGCAAGCTCATCGTCATCATCCTGCTGTGCGTCGCCGTCGGTGGTGCGCTCCTGCGGCGGTTCGCGGAACCGGCGTCGACGATGCGCGACATCGGTACGCTGCTCATGCTGCTGTGGGTGCCGATCATTGGCAACATCATTTCGTGGCTTGTCCAAAGACTGCGGCGTTCCGTGGCCCCAGAGCCCTCGGCTTTCGAGACCAGGGGCGTATTCACTGCCCACGCCCTCGTCGAGCTCACGCTGCGTGCGCCGCAGTTGCCCTCCGAAGACATTCCGATCCCTGAAGGCGAACATTTTTGCGCTCTTGTGCTGGGCCATGAAGGCTTCTCGGCCCGGTGGCTGGTGCCGTCTGGCCAATCGCTTCGGCGCGGACAGCCTCACACGCTTCAAGTCGAGTTTCTGGCGCCGACGGTGGCGTTGCCGCGGTTCCCGCGCGAGACGATCTTCCGGATGCTGGTCGGCGAGTCGTTCATCGGCGACGGGCGTGTGCTCCAGGTAGCGGACTCCGCCTGACCGTTGTGTCGGGAGCATCCGAGCTTGCGCAGGGGCGGCAGCGGGGTCTTTCCGCTTTTGATTCAGGCTGCCGTCTCAGGAACGCAGCAGGATTGCTCCCAGTACAAAGCCGGCCATCCAAAGGGTTTCGACGAGAAGCAGCAGAAACGGTCTCCAGCCCGCGCGGGCGAGTTGCGCAAACGATGTCTTGATGCCCAGCGCCGATATCGCCAGCACCAAGCATGCGCGGGATGTGTCGTTGATGCCTTCCTGAACGAACGGGGGCAACGCGTGCAATGAGTTCGCAAGCACCATGACGACGAACAGCCAAAGGAACCAGGGCACCAGCGCCTGCCTTGCCGGTGTGCGGCCGGAGGCATGCTGCTCGGCTTGCGCGTGCTCTCGCTGCTTCTTGAAGGCGCTCGAGACCGCCACCACCACCACTGTCAACATTGCCACGCGGAACAGCTTGACGATGGTGGCGTAGTCGCCTGTTTCGTGGCCGAGCGTGTAGCCAGCGCCCACCACCTGCGCCACGTCGTGGATGGTGCCGCCGATGAAGAGCCCGGCCAGTGCGGGTGACAGATGCAGCAGTTTGGCCACCAGCGGGTAGATCACCATCGACAGCGTTGAGAGCACCGTCACCGTCACCACCACCATGAGCGTGAAGCGGTCGCCCTCTTTTTCACGCGGCAGCACGGCCGAGATCGCAAGCGCGGCGGAGGCCCCGCAGATCGCGACCGCGCCGCCCGACAACACGCTTTGCGCGCGGGTCAGCCCCAGCTTCTTGCCAAGCAGCAGTCCACAGAGGAGCGTGCTGATGACCGCGACGATGACGATCAGCGCCGTGCTCCAGCCGAGTCCGGCGATCTGGGCCGCCGTGATGCGCGCACCGAGCAGACCCACGCCCAGGCGCAGGACGCCGCGGGCACAGAACTCGATGCCGGGCTTGGCCTTCGCATCCTGGCTCAGGTAGTGGAAGGCAACGCCGAAGAACAGCGCATACAGGAATTGCGGACCGCCGTGCAGCGTGGAGACGAAAGTGGCCGCCATCGCGACCACCCCCGCCAGCGCCACGCCCGGCGTGAGCGACGTCGCATGCCGCACCAAGCCCTGTCCGCGAACCGAAAAAGAAGCGGTGGTCATGCGGCCTCCTTGAGCCATGGCGAGCGGCTTGCCGCCGGCTCACGGCTCATCATCACCGCGAGTGCGCACGAGGCCACGCGGCTGGCGACGGAGTCGGAGCGGCTGGTGAGCACGATGGGAACGCGCATGCCCAGCACCAGACCGGCGCACTCCGCGCCGGCGAGGTAGACCAACTCCTTGTAGATCATGTTGCCGGCCTCGAGATTGGGGACCAGCAGGACGTCCGGCCGGCCGGCGACCGACGAAACGATGCCCTTGTTGCGCGCCGAGGCGGCCGAGATGGCGTTGTCGAACGCGAGCGGTCCGTCGAGCAGGCCGTTGCGGATCTGGCCGCGATCGGCCATCTTGCAAAGCGAGGCCGCGTCGATGGTTCCGGGAATGGCCGGGTTGACGGTTTCCACCGCCGACAGGATCGCCACGCGCGGCGTTGCGATGCCCAGTGCGATGGCGAGGTCGATGGCGTTCTGCGCGATGTCGCGCTTGTCAAGGAGTGTGGGCGTGATGTTGACCACGCAGTCGGTCATCAGCAGCGGTCGCTCCAGCCCGGGAACATCCATCACGAACACATGGCTGGCACGGCGGCCGGAGCGCAGGCCCGCATCGCGGCCGATGGCCGCGCCCAGCAACTCGTCGCTGTGCAGCGCGCCTTTCATGAGGGCGGCCGCACGGCCGTCGCGACACAGTTGCGCGGCCCTGGTGGCGGCCTCGTTCGGATCGTCCGCAGTGTCCTGCACGACATAAGCCGCGATCGACACGCCGGCTTGCGCCGCTACCGCCTCGATGCGCGCGCGCGGGCCAACCAGCACCGGTTCGATGAGCCCGGCCTCGGCCGCGGCATGCGCGGCTTCGATCGAGGCGGCGTCGCACGGATAGGCTACGGCGACGGCAATGGGGCCGTGCGCACGTGCCTGCTCGATCAGTGCGTGCAGATGGGGGTGCGAGCGTGACGGGGCCGTCGTGGCGATCGGCTCGTCGGCGCCTGCCAGGGGGTAGGGAATGAACATCGTAGGCTCTTTGTGCTGCCGTCGAATAAGGACGGACGAGAAGGGGGGCGGGGCGGGCAGCCTCCATCCCCGCCCTTTCGCCGGACTGGAGAGGGACACGTACCGCCAAGGAGGAGGCGGTACGGCAACGTCAGACGTAGTCCTTGTACTTCTCGAGGAACCGCACCGGCTTGGACAGGGCGTCGCGGCGGAACGGGTCGCCCAGCTCGCGCGTGCACATGATCTCGATCACGCAGGTCTTGCCCTCGTTCATCTGCATATCGATGGCTCGCTTGAGCGCCGCGCCCACGTCCTCGAGCCGGTCGACCACGATTCCCTCCGCGCCCATGGCGATGGCCATGCCCGCGAAGCTCTCGCTTTCGAGTTCGCCCGCGACGAAGCGACGGTTGTAGAAGTCGACCTGGTTTTTCTTCTCGGCGCCCCACTGGCGGTTGTGGAAGACCACGGCAGTGACCGGAATGTCGTGGCGCACGGCCGTCATGATCTCCACCATGCTCATGGCCCAGGCGCCGTCTCCGGCGTAGGCAATCGCCGGACGCTCGGGCGCGGCCAGCTTGGCGCCGATGATGGTGGGCAGCGCGTAGCCGCAGTTGCCGAAGCTCATGGGGGCAAAGAAGCTGCGGGGCTCCTCGAAACGCAGGTAGCTGTTGGCCACCGAGTTGATGTTGCCGATGTCGGTGGACACCATGACCCGCGGCGGCATCGCCTTCTCGAGTTCGCGCAGCACCTGGCGCGGGTGCAGGTAGGTGCCGCCGGTGGGCGTCTTTTCCTTTTCCTGCTCCTCGATCATGTCGAGGCTGTAGGGGTCGCGCTCATGCGTCCACTCGTCGAGTTCCTTTTCCCAGGCGTCCTTCTCCGCCTTGATGGTCCTCGCGCGCTCGGCCTTGCTGGTATCACAGACCAGCGTGCGGCCCTCCAGCCGCTGCGTCAGCGCCAGGGCGGCCGCCTTGGCGTCGCCGCAGATGCCCACCGAGATCTTCTTCACCAGGCCCAGGTTGGTGTGGTCGGCCTCGACCTGGATGATCTTGGCGGTCTTGGGCCAGTAGTCCATGCCGTGCTGCGGCAGCGTGCCGAACGGGCCCATGCGCGAGCCCAGCGCCACGACCACGTCGGCCTGTGCGATGAGCTTCATGGCGGCCTTGGAGCCCTGGTAGCCGAGCGGGCCGGCAGCCAGCGGGTGGCTGGCGGGGAAGGCGTCATTGCGCAGGTAGCCGGTGACCACCGGTGCGCCCAAGCGCTCGGCCAGGGCCTTGCATTCCTCGACCGCATCGCCCATGACCACGCCGCCGCCGGCCAGGATGACCGGGAACCTGGCGCTGGCCAGCAGTTCGGCCGCCTGGTTCAGCGCGTTCTCGCCGCCGGCACCGCGCTCCACGCGCATGGGCCTGGGGATCTCGCACTCGATCTCGCCGTAGAAGTAATCGCGGGGGATGTTGAGCTGCGTCGGGCCCATCTCGCTGATGGCGCGGTCGAAGCAGCGCCCGGTGAACTCGGCCATGCGCTTGGGGTTGACGACATGGCCCTGGTACTTGGTGAACTCCTGGAACAT
>JAQGLP010000121.1 GCA_028292835.1 Variovorax sp. | reverse complement strand
GGCCAGCTGCTGCAGGAAGACACCATGGACGCGATCGCCGCCGATCTCGAGCAGCTCTACGACACCCTGGCCTCGCGCGACCTGGCGGCCGGCTCGCCGCTGGCGCTGCGGCTCTTCAGCTAGGATGAAGTTCACCCCCAGGCTTGCCCACTTCGTGTGGCCGCCCGCCCCCTTGCAGGGGGAGGGGGCAACACCGGCGACCCGGCAGAGCCGGATCCGCGGTGTTTCTTCCCGCGTGTGCTTCCCGGTCGAGCCGCCGCAGGGCGCGCCGGTTTTTTTTGTCCCATGATCCCTCCAGACATCGCCCAGGAAGCCGCCGCGCTGCGCGAGCAGCTGCGCCGCCACGCCCACCTCTACTACGTGCTCGATGCACCCGAGCTGCCCGACGCCGAATACGACCGGTTGTTCCGCCGCCTGGAGGCCATCGAGGCCGAGCACCCGGTGCTGCGTACGGCCGATTCGCCGACGCAGCGCGTGGGCGGCAAGGTGCTCGAAGGCTTCGTCCGGGTGCGACACCGGGTACCGATGCTGTCGATCCGTACCGAGACCGACATCACGGCCGGCGGCGCCATCGCCTTCGACGCGCGCGTGCGCCGCGAACTGGGCCTGACCGCGGAGGCGCCGCCCGTGGGCTATGTGTGCGAGCTCAAGTTCGACGGTCTCGCGGTCAACCTGCGCTACGAGGAGGGCGTGCTGGTGCAGGCCGCCACGCGCGGCGACGGCGAGATCGGCGAGGACGTCACGCAGAACATGCGCACCGTGCAGCAGATCCCGCTGCGGCTGCAGGGGGCCACGGTGCCGCCGGTGGTCGAGGTGCGGGGCGAGGTCTACATGCGCCGCGACGATTTCGAGCGGCTCAACGCGCGCCAGCGCGAGCGCATCGCGGCGGGGCAGAAGAACGAGAAAGTGTTCGTCAACCCGCGCAACGCGGCGGCCGGCGCGGTGCGCCAGCTCGACCCGGCAATCGCGGCGGCGCGGCCGCTGAGCTTTTTTGCCTACGGCCTCGGCGAAGTCACTCCGGCGTCGGAGGGCGGGCCGGACCATGCCACCCAGTTCGACTGGCTACAGCAGTTCGATGCCTGGGGTTTTCCGGTTGCGGCCCAGACCCGGCGCGCCTTGGGCGCTATGGAACTGATAGCATTCCACGAGTCTGTGGCGCGCCAGCGCGACACCTTGCCCTATGACATCGACGGCGTGGTCTACAAGGTCGACAGCGTGGAGCTGCAGCGCCGCCTGGGCTTTGTCTCGCGCGAACCGCGCTGGGCGGTGGCGCACAAGTACCCGGCGCAGGAGCAGCTGACCACCGTGCAGGCGATCGAGGTGCAGGTCGGACGCACCGGCAAGCTCACCCCGGTGGCCAAGCTGGCGCCGGTGTTCGTGGGTGGCGTCACGGTCACCAACGCCACGCTGCACAACGAGGACGAGGCGCGCCGCAAGGACGTGCGCGTGGGCGACACCGTCATCATCCGGCGCGCCGGCGACGTGATCCCCGAGGTGGTGGGCGTGCTGCCCGCGAGCCTCGCCAAGCCGGCGGAGGAACGCGGCGCGGTGTTTGCCATGCCGCACCGCTGCCCGGTCTGTGGCTCGGACGCGGTGCGCGAGGAGGGCGAGGTGGACTGGCGATGCTCGGGTGGACTGTTCTGCGCCGCGCAGCGCAAGGAGGCCATCCTGCATTTCGCCGCGCGCCGTGCCGTGGACATCGAAGGCCTGGGCGACCGGCTGGTCGAGCAGCTGGTCGATTCGCAGCTGATCCGAACCCTGCCCGATCTCTACCGGCTCGGCCTGGTCACCCTGGCCGGGCTGGAGCGCATGGCCGGCAAGTCGGCCGGCAACCTGGTCGCCGCGCTGGAAAAATCCAAGCGCACCACGCTGCCGCGCTTCCTCTTCGGCCTGGGCATCCGCCACGTCGGCGAGAGCACGGCCAAGGAACTTGCCCGGTACTTCGGCAAACTCGATGCCGTCATGGACGCCACCGAGGCGCAACTGCTGGAGGTCAACGACATCGGCCCCGTGGTCGCGCACAGCGTGCGCACCTTCTTCGACCAGCCCCACAACCGCGAGGTGGTCGAACAGCTGCGCGCCTGCGGCCTGACCTGGGAGGAGGGCGAGCCCGCAGCGCGAACGCCGAAACCGCTGGCCGGCAAGACCTTCGTCGTCACCGGGACGCTGCCCACGCTGAGCCGGGACGATGCCAAGGACCGGCTCGAAGCCGCGGGCGCCAAGGTGGCGGGCTCCGTCAGCAGGAAGACCGACTACGTGGTGGCGGGCGCCGAGGCGGGCAGCAAGCTGGCCAAGGCACAGGCTCTCGGCATCCCCATCCTCGACGAGGCCGGCCTGCTCGAACTGCTGCCGGGCGGTCTTGCCTGAGCCTTACGGGGCGTTACAGGGCTTCACGCGCCGGAAGTAGACGCGGGCGCCACGCCGGCGTTAGGGTGGTATCCCAAGGAGAGATGACCATGAAAAATCTGCGTTGGCTCGGCGGCATTGCGGCGCTTGGCGCCGTCGCATTGCTGGGTGGCTGTGTCGCTGCGCCCGTGGCCTACCCGGCTTATGGTAGTTATGGCCCGTATGGCGAGACGGTGTATGTCCAGCCCGGCCCGGTGGTGGTGCCGTCGTTGTCGATCGGCATCGGCGCGGGCTACTACCGTGGCGGGCCCTACTGGCGCGGTGCGCCTTACTACCGTGGCGGTCCCTACTGGCAAGGGCGCCCGGGCTACTGGGGGGGGCGCGGCCGCTGGCGCTAGCAGCGGGCGACGCCGGGCGGTGCACCGCCGATAATGGCGCATGGCCATCCGCGACATCCTCAAGATG
>JAQGLP010000110.1 GCA_028292835.1 Variovorax sp. | reverse complement strand
CGCCGATCCCTTCCGCTCTCGGCGCTTCGCGCTTTCGAAGCCGCCGCACGCCTAGGCAGCTTCAAGGCTGCGGCTGATGAACTGGTCGTCACGCCGACCGCCGTCAGCCACCAGATCCGCGCGCTGGAGGCGCTAACCGGGCTTGCGCTTTTCGATCGACAAGTGCGCAAAGTCGTGCTCACCGACGCGGGCGCGCAGCTCTATCCGGTATTGCGCGACGGCTTCGATGCATTTGAAGCGACGCTGACGCGTTTGACGCAAAAGTGGACACGGGCGCAGGTGAGCATCTCCGCGACCAACGCCTTCACCGTGAAGTGGCTGGTGCCGCGCATGAGCGACTTCCGGCTGCGACATCCCGACATCGACCTGCAGCTGCAATCAACGGACGATGTCGTCGACCTACGCTCGACCGCAATTGACATTGCGATCCGTTATGGCCGTGGGCCGTACCCCGGCCTCGCTATTGAAGCCATGTTTACCGATGAGTTCGCTCCTGTAGCAAACCCCCGGCTGGGCATCCAATCACCTGACGATCTGGCACGCGTGCCGCTGATCTGTTTCGACTGGAAACGGGTACGGCCGGAGAACCCCACGTGGGAGCGTTGGTTTGCGGCGGCTAAACGACCTTGGGCCTCGCTGGCGGGCCAGCTCCGCTTCTCTGACGAAGGGCACGCGATTCAGGCGGCCGTGGCCGGTCACGGCATCGCACTGGTCAGCCTTGCGTTGGTCGCAGAGGAGCTGGACGCCAGTCATCTCTCGCAGCCCTTTGGGCCCGCAATCGAGGGGCACACTTATTACTTGGCCAGGAACAATGACAGGCCTCCCACTGCCGCAGTACGAGCTGTGACGGAGTGGTTGAGCGCACAGGCAGTCCAGCGGAGGACGGGAAGGGACGCGGGCAGCTGAGCGCCATGCCGGACTGCTGTCAGGTCGCTGGACCCGAAGAAGAGGCAAGGCCGCTTGAGAAGCCTGCTTTGCAGCGCGGAGCAGATGTCTGACGCGATCTCTCGGAAGCCGCTCTTGGCTAAGGCTCGCAGCACGGCTCAACATCGTCACCGCGGGCAACGGGCTGCACCTGTATCTGCGTGAATAACAAACTACTGCTTAATCCACCCTGGCGCCGGTCGCCTTCACCACGCGCTCGTACTTGGCGAGCTCGCTTCTCATGAAGGTGCCGAACTGCGCCGGCGTGCTGGGCACCGGCTCGGCCAGCAGGGTGGCGAAGCGTGCCTTCGTCTCCGGCGCCTCGAGTGCGGCGACGAAGGCGTGGTTCAGCCTGGCGATCACGTCGGGGGGCGTGCCGGCCGGCGCCACCAGGCCCCACCAAGTGTCGATGGCAAAGCCCTTGAGCGTGTCCGAAACCGGAGGCACG
This sequence comes from Variovorax sp., assembly GCA_028292835.1. Lineage (GTDB taxonomy): Bacteria > Pseudomonadota > Gammaproteobacteria > Burkholderiales > Burkholderiaceae_C > Variovorax. The sequence continues at coordinate 1,403 of JAQGLP010000110.1, read as the reverse complement.
TCGGGCAGGGCGCTGCTGCGCTGCAGGCTGGTGACGGCAAGGGCCTTGAGCTTGCCCGAGCGGATGTTGGGCGCGGCCGTCGCCAGGTTGTCGAAGTTGAAGTCGACCTGGCCCGACAGCAGGGCGAGCTGCGCCGGGTTGCCGCCGTTGTAGGGGATGTGCAGCGCGAAGACGCCCGCGCGCTGCTTGAACAGCTCGCCGGCCAAGTGCCCCGCGCTGCCGTTGCCGCCGCTGCCGTAGTTGAGCTTGCCGGGATGGGCCTTGGCATAGGCGATCAGGTCGGCCAGCGAGTCGATGCGCAGCCGCTGGGCCGCTTCCGCGTTCATCACCAGCACGTTCGGCACCCGCACCATCTGCGTGATCGGCGCGAAATCGGTCGCCGCGTTGAAGGGCATCCGGGCGTAGAGCCACGGATTCACCGCGTTCGTCGCGGTGGCGGCGATCCCGATGGTCAGGCCGTCGGGCGCCGCCTTGGCGACGGCATCGGCGCCGATGTTGCCGCCGGCGCCCGGCTTGTTGTCGATGATCACCGTGCCCAGCGAGTCGCGCACGCGCTCGGCCAGCACGCGCGCCGTGACGTCGATCGGTCCGCCGGCCGCGTACGGGACGACGAGGCGGATCGGACGCTGCTGGGCGGCGGCATGGCCGCTGGCGGCCAGCGCTGCGGTCGAAAGGAGGGCGATGAGGAAGTGCCTGGGGTTCATGGTGCCGGCAGGGCCTTGTCGGCCTCCGTGGTGAAGGCATCGGCGAAGAACTCCTCCTCGGGCAGCCCGGCTTCGGCCACGTAGTCGCGGTGCGCCGAGTCGACCACGATCGGGGCGCCGCAGGCGTACACTTGGTGGCCCGACAGGTCGGCGAAGTCCTCCAGCACCGCGCGGTGCACGAAGCCGGTGCGCCCGGTCCAGTTGTCCTCGGGCACGGCGTCGGAGATCACGGGGACGTAGCGCAGGTTCGGCAGCTCCGCGATGTGGGCATGCAGCCAGTCGTCCATGTAGAGATCGCGCGGCCGGCGACCGCCCCAGTACAGCGTGGCGGGCCGGTCGATGGCCTTGAGCTTCATGTGCTCGAGCAGCGCCTTGATCGGCGCGAAGCCGGTGCCCGAGGCGAGCAGGATGATCGGCTTGGCCGAATCCTCGCGCAGGAAGAAGCTGCCGTAGGGGCCTTCGATGCGCAGGATTTCCTTTTCCTTCATGGCGCCGAACACGTGGTCGGTGAAGCGTCCGCCGGGCATGTGGCGCAGGTGCAGCTCCAGCCCGGTGCCGGGCTCGGCCAGCGTGTGCGGCGCATTGGCCATCGAGTAGCTGCGCCGCACGCCGTCACGCAGGATGAACTCGACGTACTGCCCCGCGTGGTAGCGCAGCGGCTCGCCGGCCGGCAACTGCAGGCGCAGCAGCATCACGTCG
>JAQGLP010000089.1 GCA_028292835.1 Variovorax sp. | reverse complement strand
CAGAATCTGGCCGCCGGTACGTGATGAAAGGGTCATGCTTTGTCGCTGAGTGTTGGGTGTCAAAAGTCAGTCGCCGCGCAGCATCCAGCCGGCAACCATTTCCGCCATCATCAAGGTCGGGCTGTTGGTGTTGCCGCTGGTGATCGTCGGCATCGCGCCGGCATCCACCACGCGCAGGCCGGCAATGAGGCCGCCGCGCCCGTCGCGCACCCGCAGGTGCGAGTCGAGCACCGCCATCGGGTCGTCGGCCGCCCCCATCTTGGTGGTGCCTACGGGATGGAAGATGGTGGTGGCGATGTCGCCGGCCAGCCGCGCCAGCTCCTCGTCGCTCTGGTACTGCAGGCCCGGCTTCCATTCCTCGGGCTTGTACTTGGCGAGCGCGGGCTGCGCCACGATGCGGCGGGCCACGCGCAGCGAGTCGGCCGCCACCTTGCGGTCCTCGTCGGTGCTCAGGTAGTTGGGCGCGATGGCCGGCGCGTCCTCGTGGCGCGCGCTCCGGATGCGCACCGTGCCGCGGCTGGTCGGGTTCAGGTTGGCCACGCTGGCGGTGAAAGCCGGGAAGCGGTGCAGCGGCTCGCCGAAGGCGTCGAGCGACAGCGGCTGGACGTGGAACTGCAGGTTGGGCCAGGCGTGCGCGGCCGAACTGCGCGTGAAGGCGCCGAGCTGCGAGGGCGCCATGCTCATCGGGCCGCTGCGATTGAGCGCATATTCAAGGCCGATCCGGGCCTTGCCGGCGAGTGTCGAGGCCAGCACGTTGAGCGTCGGCGCGCCGGTGATCTTGAACACGGCGCGGATCTGCAGGTGGTCTTGCAGGTTGGCGCCGACGCCCGGCAGGTCGGCCACCAGCGGGATGCCGTGCTGGTGCAGCAAATCCGCCGGGCCGATGCCCGAGAGCTGCAGGATCTGCGGCGAGCCGATGCTGCCGGCGCACAGCACGACCTCGCGCGTGGCATGGGCCGTCACCTTTTGCTGGCCGTCCCAGACCTCGACGCCGGTGCAGCGAGAGCCGCCGCCGGGCTGCGCCTCGAACAGCAGCCGCGTGACCTGCGCGCCGGTCCACATCTCGAAATTCGGCCGGCTGTAGCAGGTCGGCCGCAGGAAGGCCTTGGCCGTGTTCCAGCGCCAGCCGTTCTTCTGGTTGACCTGGAAGTAGCCGACGCCCTCGTTGTCGCCCCGGTTGAAATCGGTGGTGTGCGGAATGCCGGCCTGCGCGGCGGCGTCGGCGAAGGCGTCGAGGATGTCCCAGCGCAGGCGCTGCTTTTCCACCCGCCATTCGCCGCCGTGGCCGTGGAACTGCGCGAACCGCGGGTCCGGCGTGGTGTCGCCGGGGGCGCGCCTCACGTCGCCGAGGTAGTGGTCCTCGTGCTTCTTGAAGGTCGGCAGCACGCTGTCCCAGCGCCAGGCGCTGTCCCCCGTGAGGCCCGCCCACTGGTCATAGTCGCGCGCCTGACCACGCATGTAGATCATGCCGTTGATGGAGGAGGACCCGCCCAGCGTCTTGCCGCGCGGATAGCGCAGCGCGCGGCCGTTCAGGCCGGCGTCGGGCTCGGTGTTGTAGAGCCAGTCGGTGCGCGCATTGCCGATGCAGTAGAGGTAGCCGACCGGGATGTGCACCCAGTGGTAGTCGTCCTTGCGGCCGGCCTCGACCAGCAGCACGCGCCTGGATTTGTCGGCCGACAGCCGGTTGCACATCAGCGCGCCGGCGGTGCCGCCGCCGATCACGATGTAGTCGAATTGGGTGTTGCTCAAGGCACTGTCTCCAGAAGAGGCGGGCCGGTGTTGCCCGGCCTCGGGATCCATGGTCGGATGCGGCCGCCGCCGGGCCACGCCCTCCCGGAGGGCGGCGAAGCATACGAAGTGGCGAGTCGGGAAGCCTACTTGGCCGTCGGCATCACGAACTCGGCGCCCTTGTCGATGCTCTCGGGCCAGCGCTGCATCACCGATTTCTGCTTGGTGTAGAAGCGCACGCCTTCCTCGCCGTAGGCATGCATGTCGCCGAACAGCGAGCGCTTCCAGCCGCCGAAGCCGTGCCAGGCCATCGGCACGGGAATGGGCACGTTGATGCCCACCATGCCGACCTCGATGCGCCGGGCGAACTCGCGCGCCACGTGGCCGTCGCGCGTGAAGCAGGAGACGCCGTTGCCGAACTCGTGCGCATTGATCAGGTCGACCGCCTCCTTCAGGTCGTGCACGCGCACGCAGGACAGCACCGGGCCGAAGATTTCTTCCTTGTAGATGCGCATGTCGGGCATGACGTGGTCGAACAGCGTGCCGCCCATCCAGAAGCCGTCGCCGCAGCCTTCGCCGGCCTCGGTCGCGTCGAAGCCGCGGCCGTCGACCAGCAGCCGGGCGCCTTCCTTCTCGCCCTGCGCGATGTAGCCGGTGATGCGCTCGTGCGCCGCGCGCGTGACGATCGGACCCATTTCCGCGGCGAGGTTGCGCCCGTCCAGCACCTTGAGCGTCTTGGCGCGTTCCACCAGCTTCGGCACCACCCGCTCGGCCGCGTCGCCCACCAGCACCGCCACGCTGATCGCCATGCAGCGCTCGCCGGCCGAGCCGTAGCCCGCGCCGATCAGCGCATCCACCGCCTGGTCGATGTCGGCGTCGGGCATCACCACCATGTGATTCTTGGCGCCGCCCAGCGCCTGCACGCGCTTGCCGTGCCGCGCGCCGGTCTCGTAGATGTAGTTGGCGATCGGCGTCGAGCCGACGAAGCTGATCGCCTTGACGTCGGGGTGCTCGATCAGCGCATCGACCGCCACCTTGTCGCCCTGCACCACGCCGAACACGCCGTCGGGCAGGCCCGCTTGCCGCAGCAGCTCGGCGATCAGGAGCGACGGGCTCGGGTCGGTCGGGCTGGGCTTCAAGATGAAGCAGTTGCCCGCGGCGATCGCCACCGGGAACATCCACATCGGCACCATCACGGGGAAGTTGAACGGCGTGATGCCCGCCACCACGCCCAGCGGCTGGCGCAGCGTCCAGTTGTCCATGCCGGTGGAGACCTGCTCGGTGTAGTCGCCCTTCAGGAGCTGCGGGATGCCGCAGGCGAACTCGACGATGTCGATGCCGCGCGAGACCTCGCCCTGCGCGTCGGTGAAGACCTTGCCGTGCTCGGCCGTGA
>JAQGLP010000068.1 GCA_028292835.1 Variovorax sp. | reverse complement strand
ACGTTGTGGATGTCGGGCACCTTGGAGCACCCCACGCCCTGGTCGATCCAGCGCACCACGTAGCCCAGGATGCCCTGCACGTTGTTGTCGAGCTCCTGCTGCTTGTCCGCGTCGCTCCAGTTCGCCTCGGGCGCGACCGGCACCTTGAGCAGGTCGGTCAGGAGGGCATCGTGCTGGGCGTTAGCGTCGATCTTCTCCAGCTCCCGCTGCACCTCGGCCACGTTGACCTGGTGGTAGTGCAGCGCGTGCAGCGTGGCGGCGGTGGGCGACGGCACCCAGGCGGTGTTGGCGCCGGCCTTGGGATGGCCGATTTTCTGCTTCAACATGTCGGCCATCAGGTCGGGCATGGCCCACATGCCCTTGCCGATCTGCGCCTTGCCGCGCAGGCCGCACGCGAGGCCCACCAGCACGTTGTTCTTCTCGTAGGCGGCGATCCACGGCGTGGACTTCATGTCGCCCTTCCTCAGCATCGGCCCGGCGTGCATGCCGGTGTGCATCTCGTCGCCCGTTCGGTCGAGGAAGCCGGTGTTGATGAAGGCCACGCGCGCGGCGGCCTCGGCGATGCACGCCTTCAGGTTGACGCTGGTGCGGCGCTCCTCGTCCATGATGCCGAGCTTGACGGTGTTGGCCGGCAGCCCGAGCAGTTCCTCGACGCGCCCGAACAGCGCGCTGGCGAACGCCACCTCGGCCGGGCCGTGCATCTTGGGCTTGACGATGTAGACGCTGCCGGTGCGCGAGTTGCCGTGGCGCTTCAGGTCGATGGTGGCGATGGTGGTGGTCACGACCGCGTCCAGGATGCCCTCGGGAATCTCGCGCGTCGTGCCTTCGCTGTCGGTGTAGAGGATGGCCGGGTTGGTCATCAGGTGGCCGACATTGCGCAGGAACATCAGCGAGCGGCCGTGCAGCTTCACGGGCCGGCCGTCGGCGCCGGTGTACTCGCGGTCGGGATTGAGGCCGCGCGTGAAGGTCTTGCCGCCCTTGGCCACTTCCTCGGTCAAGGTGCCCTGCTGGATGCCGAGCCAGTTGCCGTACGCCAGCACCTTGTCGGCCGCGTCGACCACGGCCACCGAGTCTTCCAGGTCGAGGATGGTGGAGAGCGCCGCCTCGAGTACCAGGTCGCTGACGCCGGCCAGGTCGGTCTTGCCGATGGCCGTGCCGCGGTCGATGCGGATATCGAGGTGGATGCCGTTGTGCCGCAGCAGCACCGACGACGGCGCCGCGGCGTCGCCCTGGTAGCCGATGAACTGCGCGGGATCGGCCAGGCCGGTGCGGCCCGCCTTGGTGGCCACCGCCAGCTTGCCGCCCTCGACCGTGTAGCCGGTCGCGTCCTTGTGAGAACCGTTGGCCAGCGGCGCGGCCTGGTCGAGCACTTCGCGCGCGAACGCGATCACCTTGGCGCCGCGCACCGGGTTGTAGCCCTGGCCCTTTTCGGCGCCGTCGGTTTCGGCAATCGCATCGGTGCCGTAGAGGGCGTCGTACAGGGACCCCCAGCGCGCGTTGGCGGCGTTGAGGGCGTAGCGCGCGTTCAGGATCGGCACCACCAGCTGCGGGCCGGCCTGCAGGGCGAGTTCGGCATCGACGTTGGCGGTGGTGGCGCGCACGTTCTGGGGCTGCGGCAGCAGGTAACCGATTTTTTCCAGGAAGGCGCGGTACGCCGGCATGTCGGCGATCGGGCCGGGGTGCGCCTTGTGCCAGGCGTCGAGTTCGCCTTGCAGGCGGTCGCGCTCGGCCAGCAGGGCGATGTTCTTCGGGGCCAGGTCGCGCACGATCTGGCTGAAACCTGTCCAGAAGGTGTCGCTGGCCACGCCGGTGGCAGGCAAAACGCGGTCTTCGATAAATTGGTAGAGCTCGGTGGCCACCTGGAGGCCGTGGAGGGTCGTGCGGTCGGTCATGGAAAAACCTCGAAACAAAGGGAGTAAGGGGCGCAGGACAGTGGCGCCATGCCGGGCGCGTGGGCGCGGTGGCCGCGCCGGCCAGCGCATCGCGCTACTTTATTCGATACCGGAAGAAAGATTAATCCCTGAAAAAGTCGTTTTTTCATGACCAAAAGGAATGCAATCGGACGGCGCGCCGTCCGGCTGTATAAAACCTTCCTGCCGGGAAAGCGCCTTGTCGAGGGACTCGACGTTGCGCTCCGCCGGAAATCCTCAACAAACGTTTGATCCAAGGAGTCTCGATGTCCGACCTTGCCACGCTGCCCTACGCGGGCGTACGCGTCGTGGAGTTCACCCACATGGTGATGGGCCCGACCTGCGGCATGCTGCTGGGCGACCTGGGCGCCGAGGTCATCAAGGTCGAGCCGGTCGCGGGCGACGACACGCGCCGTCTGCTGGGCTCGGGCGCGGGCTTCTTTCCGGCCTTCAACCGCAACAAGAAGAGCATCGCGCTCGACCTGAAGCAGCCCGAGGGGCGGGAAGCGGCGCTGCGCCTGGTCGCCACCGCCGACATCGTGAGCGAGAACTTCAAGCCCGGCACCATGAGGAAGCTCGGGCTGGACTACGCGACCCTGTCCAGGCTGAACCCGCGCATCATTTCCATCAGCCACAAGGGCTTCCTGCCCGGCCCTTACGACCACCGCACTGCGCTCGACGAGGTCGTGCAGATGATGGGCGGCCTGGCCTACATGACGGGCCGGCCCGGCGACCCGCTGCGCGCGGGCACCAGCGTGAACGACATCATGGGCGGCCTGTTCGGCGCCATCGGGGCGATGGCCGCGCTGCGCCAGCGGGATAGCACCGGGCGCGGCATGGAAGTGCAGTCGGCGCTGTTCGAGAACAATGTCTTCCTGGTGGCCCAGCACATGATGCAGT
>JAQGLP010000048.1 GCA_028292835.1 Variovorax sp. | reverse complement strand
AACGCTGGTCGATCCCTTCGTAGCGCCCGCAGACCAGCACGGCGCCCTGGCCGGCCGACCAGGCTTCGACCGCCGCATGGTCGAGCGTCTTGCCAATGGGGGAGAACAGCACGACGGGCGCCGGAGCGCCGCGCGCCGCCAGCGCGGCGTCGAGGCAGGCGTCCAGCGGCTCGGCCATCATCACCATGCCCGGGCCGCCGCCGAACGGCCGGTCGTCGATGCGGCGGTAGTTTCCGGCGGCGAAATCGCGCGGGTTCCAGAGCACGACCTCGACCTGCTTCGATTCGTAGGCGCGACGGGTCACGCCGCTCGCCAGGAACGGCGCAAAGAGTTCGGGAAACAGCGTGAGGACGTCGAAACGCATGGCGCTCAGGGCGTGGTGGGCCAGGACGTTTGCGCCGGCGGAAGCATCAGGACCTGCCGGGCCGGGCACGGCGCGGCGGCGCCTCCAGGCTCGGGCGCGGCCATGTCAATAGTCGGGCTGCCAGTCCACCGTGATGGTGCGGCCCGCAAGGTCGACGGAATCCACGAAGGCCGACACGAAGGGCACCATGCGTTCGACCGCTTGGCCGTCCTCCTGGGCCGCCAGCACCAGCGTGGTCTGCGGACCGCCCGCGAGCAGCTCGCGCACCTCGCCGAGCACCCGGCCCTCGCGGTTGACCACCGCGAGGCCGATCAGGTCGACCCAGTAGTACTCGTCGTCGCCAGCCGTCGGGAAACTCGATCGCGGCACGAACACGCGCGCGCCGCGCAGCGCCTCGGCCGCGCTGCGGTCCGTCACCTCGTTGGAGGCGGCGACGATGCAGTCGGAGTGTTCCTTGGCTTCGCGCACCGCCAGGCGGAAGACCGCGCCGGCGGCGGCGCCCGGTGCCTGCAGGAACCAGCGCTTGGAAGAAAAAAGCGCCTCGGGCTGGGCGCTGTGGGGCAGGACCTTGAACCAGCCCTTGATGCCCCAGGCATCGGCGATGCGGCCGACCTCGATGGCGTCCGCCGGCAGTTCGGCGGCTTCGAGCGAGGGCAGCATCGCGTCAGGGCCTCAAGCGGCAGCCTTGGGGGCGGCGGCGGCGGCCTGCTTGACCAGGCGCTCGACCGTGGGGGAAGCCTGCGCGCCCACGCCCTGCCAGTAGCTCAGGCGGTCCTGGGCGATGCGGATGCTTTCCTCGTTGGCCTTGGCGATCGGGTTGTAGAAACCCAGGCGCTCGATGAAGCGGCCATCGCGGCGAACACGCTTGTCCGACACGACGATGTTGAAGAAGGGACGGCTCTTGGAGCCGCCGCGGGAGAGTCGAATGACGACCATGATTTATCCTTCGGGTGGTGCCACAGACCCGCAAGGTCCGTCCGGCATGATTTTTCAACGTCGAGACACGCGACATGGCCACCCGGCCAGCGACACGCTGAAAAGCCTGCGATTATAGCCCGCCCTGCTTTTTTTATACCGAATTCGGTACGCGCAGGCCTTCCGCCCACGCCACCGGTTCCACCTCTCTCTTCATGCTTACCATCCGCCCCAGCCGCGAGGACGATCTCCCGGCCATCCGCGCCATCTATGCCCACCACGTGCTGCACGGCACCGGCACCTTCGAGACCGAGGCGCCTAGCGTGCCCGACATGGCGGCGCGCCGCGCCGACGTGCTGGCCAAGCGGCTGCCTCACCTGGTGGCCGAGCGGGACGGCCGGCTGCTGGGCTTTGCCTACTGCAACTGGTTCAAGCCGCGGCCCGCCTACCGCTTCTCGGCCGAGGACTCGATCTACCTCGCGGACGACGCGCGCGGCCAGGGGACCGGCTCGCAGCTGCTGGCCGCGCTGTGCCGGTCCGCCGAGGAGGCGGGCGTGCGCAAGCTGATCGCCGTCATCGGCGACTCGGCCAACGCGGGCTCGATCGGCGTCCACCGCGCCCAGGGCTTCACCCCGGTCGGCGTGCTCAAGGACTGCGGCTGGAAATTCGACCGCTGGCTCGATGTCGTCCTGATGGAAAAAGTGCTGGGCGCCGGCAGCACGACCGCCCCCCTATGACCCCCCGGCTCAAGAACAAGACCGTCGCGGCCTGGCTCGCCTTTTTGGGCGGCCCGCTCGGCCTGCACCGCTTCTACCTCCACGGCCTGGGCGACATGCTGGGCTGGCTGCTGCCGATCCCGACCGCGCTCGGCCTGTACGGCATCGAGCGCGCCCGCCTGTACGGGCTCGACGACGCGTGGAGCTGGGCGCTGATCCCGCTGGTGGGCTTCACGGTCGCCGGCTGCGCCCTCATGGCGATCATCTACGGGCTCATGACGCCCGAGAAGTGGAACGCGCGTTTCAACCCGGGCGTCCCCGCCGACGCGGCGCCGGGCCGCACGCACTGGTTCACCATCGGCGCCGTGGCCATGGCACTCTTCGTGGGCACCACGGTGCTGATGGCGAGTATCGTGTTCAGCTTCCAGCGCTATTTCGAGTACCAGATCGAGGCGGGCCGGCAGATTTCGCAGTAACCGCACCCCGGCTCCCGCTGAACAGCGGTTGCGCCGGTCAGTATTGAAACCCATGGGCACGCCAGTCATCCAGGATTCCGCACCGAGCAGGCATCGCACCCCGGCGCCGATGCAACGCTGTCGAGTGTGGCTGCACAGGCCACCTCGCGCGCGGGATGCCCCGTGGGTCGCCGTGGCGTTGGCGCTGTGGGCTGCGGTCTGGTTGCTGATGCTCGCGAGCACCAGCCTGTCGCCCCCGGTCGACAACGTCGAGCAGCTGACCTGGGTGCGCACGCTGGCCTGGGGCTATTACAAGCATCCGCCGCTGCCCACCTTCCTGCTGTGGCCGCTGGTGCAGGTCTTCGGACTCCACGAGTGGGTGGCCAGCCTCGCGGGCGCGCTGACCATCGTGACGGCGTTGTTCGTATGCTGGCGGCTCACCAGCGAACTGCGCGGCGCGAAGATGGCCGGCCTGGCGACCCTGGGTACGCTGTGCATCACGTACTACAGCGGGCGGACCTACTACTACAACCACAACATGGTGCTGTTGCCCCTGGTGGCGGGTGCGGCGTGGTGTTGCTGGCGCGCGTTCAGGGACCGGTCGCTGCCGGCCTGGCTGGGGGTCGGCACGATGCTCGGACTCGGCGCGCTCGCCAAGTACCAGGTGGGCCTGGCCGTCGCTTCGCTGCTGTTTTTCTGGTGGAGCCAGCGAGGCTGGCGCGACCCGCTGCATCGGCGTGGGCTGGCTGGCGCGGCGCTGGTGGCGGGCCTGATCTTCGTCCCTCACGGGCTCTGGCTGGTCACGCATGACTTCGCGCCCCTGCACTACGCGATGAGGACGTCGCTTGGAACCGCACTGTCAGCGGGCCACCGGCTCCTTCATTCCCTCAACTGGCTGGGCGACCAGATCGGGCGCATGGCGCCCGCGCTGCTGCTCGGCACGGGCTTGCTGGCATGGACACGCTGGCGTCCGAACCCCGCGCCCCCGCCCGCGCCGCCCGCGCCCTCTCCGGACGTCGTCTCGGTCTTCCTGTTCTCCTGGGGGCTGCTGCCGCTGGTGCTGATCGCCTTGCTGGGCGTGCTCATCGGGGCCGAGCTGCAGCTGCAATGGGGCACCGCCTTCGTGCCCCTGACCTGCGCCTGGCTGATGGAGCAGGCGCCGCGCGGCAGATGGCGGCAGCTGCGCTGGCGCGATGCCCTGCTCGGTTTCGCGGCAGTGCAGATCATGCTGGCCACCTTCAGCTGGGCCACCTCGCCCATGGGCCCGCAGGCGCTGGTAATTCACCACAACCGCAACTTCCCGTCGCAGGCGCTCGCCGATCAACTCGGCCCGGCGGCGCGCGCGGCGCTGGGCGGGCCGATCGAGGTCATCGCCGGGCCGGCGCAACTGGCCGAAGCGCTGGCGCTGCGGCTGCCCGAGCGCCCGCTGGTGCTGATCGACGGCCGCATTGATTTCAGTCCCTGGATCGCGCCGGACCGGCTGGCGCGCCAGCGCGTGCTGTGGGTGGGCGGCCCGGGCGAGCTGCCACCCGCCGGCGCTGTGCCGCACATGCTGCCCGGCGCGCTGTGGTGGGCGGCTAGAAAATCTGCAGACTGACCCAGTAGGCGATGGCGGCCACGAAGGCCGCCGCCGGGATCGTGAAGATCCAGGCCCAGACGATGTTGCCCGCCACGCCCCAGCGCACCGCGCTGGCGCGCTGGGTGGCCCCCACGCCCACGATCGCGCCGGTGATGGTGTGCGTGGTCGACACCGGCACGCCGAGCGCGGTGGCCAGGAACAGCGTCAGCGCCCCGCCCGTCTCGGCGCAGAAGCCGCCCACCGGCTTCAACTTGGTGATCTTCTGGCCCATGGTCTTGACGATGCGCCAGCCGCCGAACATGGTGCCCATGGCACTGGCGGTGTAGCAGCAGATCACGACCCAGGCCGGCGGTGAACTGTCGGAAGCCGCCACATGGCCGGTGGCGATCAGCAGCATCCA
>JAQGLP010000005.1 GCA_028292835.1 Variovorax sp. | reverse complement strand
CGTCATCGGTGCTCTCCTACCGTCGGGGCCGTGCTGCTCCCACAGCGCCCGACGCAGCGCCACTACGGGGGCGCTGCAGCCGCCTGCTTAAGCTGTGGGCTGGTCTTCGACGGGTTCCAGGATGTGTCGGAGGCACCTCTTTTTTCCAAAACCCTTTACTGTTCGGAGTACCCATGGCGCTTTATTCATTGCTCGGCGCGCTGGCCGGCGCGCTCACGGGATGGGCCCTGGGCCTCGCCTTGGTGGGCGCACGGCCCTGGCGCCTGGCGGTCTTCACCTCGGCGGGCGGCCTGCTGGGCGTGTTCGCGGTGCCCCTGGCGAAGTGGCTGCTGCAGGACGCGCCGTCCGAAGAACTCCTGGTCTGGGCGGCGGCAATGCTGGCGGGTGTGGTGGGCTCGATCGTGCTGCTCAATGCGCTGGCCGGATTGCTTGAAACCGACACCATGGCGGGCTGATCCGAGTTCGCGCCGGCCAGGGTCCGGCGCCCCTATTTCAAGCAAGGAAACGCGGATGACGCCACACAACAAAGCGGCTGCCGGACGGCGCCCGAAAACAGCAGGCGAAGGTGCTCCCGCCAAGCAGGATCAGCTGGCGGCCTTCACGGTGGAGCCCACGGCCCACCTGACCACCAACCAGGGCGTGCAGGTTCCGGACAACCACCATTCCCTGACGGCGGGACCGCGCGGGCCGACCCTGCTGGAAGACTTCATCCTGCGCGAGAAGCTCACGCATTTCGGCCAGGAGCGCATCGCGGAGCGGGTCGTGTTCGCGCGGGGCGCGGGTGCGCACGGCTATTTCCAGGCCTACAAGTCGATGTCGCAGTTCACCTGCGCCGACTTCCTGCAGGACCCGGCGCAGCGCACCCCGGTGTTCGTGCGGTTCTCCGGCATGACGGGCTCGCAGGGCGCGGCCGACACGGTGCGCGACGTGCGCGGCTTCGCGGTCAAGTTCTACACGCAGCAGGGCAACTACGACCTGGTCGGCGCCAGCCTGCCGGTGTTCTACATCCAGGACGCCATCAAGTTCCCCGACCTGGCGCACGCCCTCAAGCCCCAGCCGCACCACGGCATGCCGCAGGCCACGAGCGCGCACGACGCGTTCTGGGATTTCACCTCGCTGATGCCCGAGACCACCCACGCGCTGCTGTGGACCATGAGCGACCGCGCGCTGCCGCGCAGCCTGCGCATGATGGAGGGCTTCGGTGTCCACACCTTCCGCTTCATCAACAGCCAGGGCGACGCGCATTTCGTCAAGTTCCACTGGAAGCCGAAGCTGGGCGCCCATGCCCTGCTGTGGGACGAGGCGCAGAAGATCGCGGGCCAGGACCCGGACTTCCACCGCCGCGACCTCTGGGAGTCCATCGAGGGCGGCGACTTCCCGGAGTGGGAGCTGGGCGTGCAGATGGTGGCGCAGGACAAGGAGCATTCGCTCGGCTTCGACCTGCTCGACCCGACCAAGCTCATCCCCGAGGAACTGGTGCCCATCCAGAAGATCGGCAAGCTCGTGCTCAACCGCAACCCCGACAACTTCTTCGCCGAAACCGAGCAGGTCGCCTTCCATCCCGGCCACGTGGTGCCGGGCATCGACTTCTCCAGCGACCCGCTGCTGCAGGGGCGTCTGATGTCCTACACCGACACGCAGCTGTCGCGCCTGGGGGGCGCGAACTTCCACCAGCTGCCGATCAACCGGAGCGTGTGCCCGTTCCACAACCTGCAGCGCGACGGCCGGGGCCAGCAGGCGATCCACCGCGGCGCCGCCGCCTACGAACCCAACACGCTGGGCAACGGCAGCGAGTTCCGCGTCGACGGCGCCAGCGCGGGCTTCCAGTCTTTCGCGCAGGAGCTCGATGCGCGCAAGGTGCGCGGCCGCAGCGCGGACTTCGACGACCACTTCACGCAGGCCAGGCTCTTCTTCAACAGCCAGGGCACGGTGGAGAAGGAGCACATCGTGGCCGCCTTCCGCTTCGAGCTGTCGAAGGTCGAGTTGCCCGCGATCCGCCAGCGCGTGGTCGACAACCTGGCGCATGTCGACGAGAAGCTGGCGCGGCGGGTGGCCGAGGGCATTGGCGCCGATGCGCCCGATGCCAGGGCGGCTGCGGGACGGGCCGGCTACCACGAGCACCGGATCGGCATGGTCCTCGACGAGGCACCGTCGCTTGCCATGGCCAGCGGCGTGGAAGGCTCGGCGCGCACGCGCCGGGTGGCGGTGCTGGTGGCCGACGGCGTGGATTCCGCCTCGCTCAAGCCGGTGCAGCAGGCCATCGAGCAGGCCGGCGCGCACTGCACGGTCGTGGCCGCCCGGCTGGGCACCGTGACCAGCGCGTCGAAACGCCAGATCGTCGTCGAGGCGACATTCGCGAACCGGCCCTCCGTCCTGTTCGATGCGGTTCTGGTGCCGGCCGGCCGGGAGGGCATCGACGCGCTGGCGCGCAACGGCGACGCCGTTCACTTCGTGCTCGAAGCCTACAAGCATGGCAAGGCCCTATGCACCATCGGCGAGGGCGCGCGCCTGCTGGCCACGCTCGGTCTCGAGGAGGGCAACGCCGGCGGCGTGCCGCCCTCCGGCGTGGTCATCGCGCAGGTGCCGCCGCTCAACACCGGCGACACCACCGAGGCGCTGCAGATCGCGCACCGCTTTGTCGCCGCCATCGCCAGGCACCGCCACTGGGACCGGCCGGGCCTGGACGCGGTGCCGGCCTGACGGCGGGCCGAAATCCGCGCGACGCGGCCGCTATCCTTGCGGCCATGACGCTGAACCTTTCCGCCTTCGACGCCGCCATCGTCGATCTCGACGGCACCCTGGTCGATACGCTGGGCGATTTCGTGGTGGCGCTCAACCGCATGCTGGGCGACCTGGGGCTGCCGCAAGCGAGCGCCCCGGAGGTCGAGCAGCGCGTCGGCAAGGGCTCGGAGCACCTCGTCCTCTCCGTGCTGGACCATGTACTGGCGCACGCCGGCAGCGCGCCCCATGCCGGCACAACGGCAGCTGGCGAGGCGCGGGCGCTGTTCGACCGGGCCTTTGCGCTCTACCAGCGCCACTATTTGGAGATCAACGGGCAGCACTCGCACGTCTATACCGGCGCGCGGGAGGGGCTGGAGGCGCTGCGCGCGCACGGCCTGCGGCTGGCCTGCCTCACCAACAAGCCGATCGCCTTCGCACGGCCGCTGCTGGCCGCCAAGGGGCTGGACGGCTTCTTCGAACAGGTGTTCGGCGGCGACGACTTCGAGCGCAAGAAGCCCGATCCGCTGCCGCTGCGCAAGACCTGCGAAGCGCTGGGCGCGGCGCCCGCGCGCACGCTGATGGTGGGCGATTCGAGCAACGACGCGCGCGCCGCACGGGCGGCCGGCTGCCCGGTGCTGCTGGTGACTTACGGCTACAACCACGGCGAGCCGGTGCGCGCGGTCGATGCCGACGGGTTCCTCGATTCATTGGCGGAGTTGACAGCGCTGGTGGCTCCAGTTCCGCGCGCCGGCCTCGGGCGGTGCGGCCCGGCAACGCTTTCTTGAGCCTGCCCATCGGCCGGCACCGGGGCGAAGCGGCTGCTAAACTTCTGCGCACATGTTCATCCACCACATCATTCAGACAGGGCGCGGCGGCCGGGGAGCCTGGCCCTGGCGTCGCCCATCGTTGCCGCCCGTCTGATTGCACGGCGCGCCGTGCGCCCGCGGTCCGTACCGGACCACCTGTGAATGACCTTGCCGCCGACCCAACGCGTCGCCCGGCGAACGGAGAATGTGTCCCGTGATCACCGAACTCGAATTCAAGAGCCTCAGCGCGCAGGGCTACAACCGCATCCCGCTGATGGTCGAGGCCTTCGCCGACCTCGAAACCCCGCTCTCGCTCTACCTCAAGCTGGCCCACACCACGGACGGCGGGCGCTACAGCTTCCTGCTCGAATCGGTGGTCGGTGGCGAGCGCTTCGGGCGCTACAGCTTCATCGGGCTGCCCGCGCGCACGCTGATCCGCGCCAGCGGCTTCGGTGCCGAGGCGCGCACCGAGGTCGTGACCGACGGTCGCGTGGTCGAGTCCGCCGGCGGCAACCCGCTCGACTTCATCGCCGCCTACCAGCAGCGCTTCAAGGTGGCACTGCGCCCCGGGCTGCCGCGGTTCTGCGGCGGGCTGGCCGGCTACTTCGGCTACGACACGGTGCGCCACATCGAAAAGAAGCTGGAGCACAGCTGTCCGCCCGACGCGCTCGGCGGCCCCGACATCGTGCTGCTGCAGTGCGAGGAGTTGGCCGTCATCGACAACCTCTCGGGCAAGCTCTACCTGATCGTCTACGCCGACCCGGCGCAGCCCGAGGCCTACGCCAACGCCAAGCGGCGCCTGCGCGCGCTGCGCGAGCAGCTCAGGTACTCGGTCAGCGCGCCGCAGGTCCGGCCGAGCCAGCCGCACCCGGCGCAGCGCAGCTTCGCCAAGGCCGACTACCTGGCGGCGGTCGAGCGCGCCAAGGAGTTGATCGCGGCAGGCGACTTCATGCAGGTGCAGGTCGGCCAGCGCATCAGCAAGCGCTACACCGAGTCGCCGCTGTCGCTCTACCGCGCGCTGCGCTCGCTCAACCCGTCGCCCTACATGTACTACTACAACCTGAGCGGCGCCGACGGCACGGCGAGCGACTTCCACGTGGTCGGCGCCTCGCCCGAGATCCTGGTGCGCCAGGAGCGCACCGCGGACGGCGAGCAGAAGATCACGATCCGCCCGCTCGCCGGCACGCGCCCGCGCGGCGCCTCGCCCGAACTGGACAAGGCGGCCGAGCAGGAACTGATCAACGATCCCAAGGAGCGCGCCGAGCACGTGATGCTGATCGACCTGGCGCGCAACGACATCGGCCGCATCGCCAAGACCGGCACCGTGAAGGTGACCGAGGCCTTCGCCGTCGAGCGCTACAGCCACGTGATGCACATCGTGAGCAACGTCGAGGGCACGCTGAAGGACGGCATGACCGCCATCGACGTGCTGAAGGCCACCTTCCCGGCCGGCACCCTGACCGGCGCGCCCAAGGTGCACGCGATGGAGCTGATCGACCAGCTCGAGCCCACCAAGCG
>JAQGLP010000545.1 GCA_028292835.1 Variovorax sp. | reverse complement strand
AGCGGGGTGGACGTGCCGTGCGCGTTCAGATAATTCACCGCGTCCGCGGGGATGCCCGCATTGCGCAGCGCGCCAACCATCGACCTGCGCGGGCCATCGACGTCCGGTGCGGTCATGTGGAAGGCGTCTGCCGTCATCGAGAAGCCCGCGAGCTCGGCATAGATCTTCGCCCCGCGTGCGCGGGCATGTTCGTACTCCTCCAGCACCAGCACGCCGGCGCCTTCGCCGAGCACGAAGCCATCGCGGTCCTTGTCCCAGGGGCGCGACGCCGTGGCCGGATCGTCATTGCGTGTGGACAGCGCGCGCGCCGCGGCGAAGCCGCCGACGCCCAGGGGCGACACACAGGATTCGGAGCCGCTGGCGATCATCACGTCGGCATCGCCGTACTCGATCATGCGCGCCGAGGTGCCGATCGCGTGCAGGCCCGTGGTGCAGGCTGTCACGACGGCGATGTTGGGGCCCTTGAAGCCGTATTGGATCGACACATGGCCGGAGATCATGTTGATGATCGAGGCCGGCACGAAGAACGGCGACACGCGGCGCGGGCCGCGGTTGAGCAGTTCGGAGTGGGTGTCCTCGATCAGCGGCAAGCCGCCGATACCCGCGCCGATGTTGCAGCCGATGCGCACCGCCTCGTCATGCGAGAGCGCGTCGCCCGTGGGCAGGCCGCTGTCGACCACCGCCTGCATGGCAGCGGCCAGTCCGAAATGGATGAAGCGGTCCATGTGACGCGCTTCCTTCTCGGAGATGTAATCCCCGATCGCGAAGTCCTTGACCTCGCCTGCGAACTTGCAGGCGAAACCGCCGGCGTCGAACCGGGTGATGGTGTCGATACCCGACTGGCCGGCCAGCAGATGGCTCCAGGCCTCCTCCACCGTGTTTCCAACGGGAGAAACGCAACCGAGTCCGGTTACGACAACGCGGCGTTTGGTCATGCCGGCAAACCTTTCTTGGAAATCTCGGGACCAGTGCGCAACGCACGCGCCCGGCACATCCAGCCTGGCCCGCTGCGGCGGGGCCGATCAGGCCTTGTGATTCTTGTTGGCGTAGTCGATCGCGCTTTGCACGGTGGTGATCTTCTCGGCATCCTCGTCTGGGATTTCGATACCGAATTCATCTTCGAGCGCCATCACGAGTTCGACGTTGTCGAGCGAGTCGGCGCCCAGGTCGGCCACGAAGGCCTTGTCGTTGGTCACTTGCGACTCTTCCACGCCGAGCTGCTCGGCGATGATTTTCTTGACACGTGCTTCGATATCGCTCATTTGGTTCCCTTTAGGGGTTGTAAAGATTTAGTTGATTTTAGCCGGCCGCATCATGGCATTTGCCGCGGCCGCCGGGCGAAAGAAAACGGGTGGCGCCAGGCGCCTACATGTACATGCCGCCGTTGACGTGCAGCTCCTGCCCCGTCACGTAGCCGGCCTGCGGCGACGCCAGATAGGCCACGGCCTGCGCGACATCGGCGGGCTTGCCCAGGTGGCCGATCGGAATCTGCGCGAGCAGCGCCTGCTGCTGTGCTTCGGGCAGCCGGGCGGTCATGTCGGTTTCGATGAAGCCGGGCGCCACGCAGTTGACGGTGACGTTGCGGCTGCCCAGCTCGCGCGCCAGCGCCCGCGTCATGCCCGCCACGCCCGCCTTGGCAGCCGCGTAATTGACCTGACCGGGATTGCCCGAGGCGCCCACCACGCTGGTGATGCTGACGATGCGGCCGTAGCGCTGCTTCATCATCGGACGGATCGCGGCGCGCGACAGGCGGAAGACGGCCTTCAGGTTGGTGTCGAGCACTGCGTCCCAGTCGTCGTCCTTCAGGCGCATGGCGAGCATGTCGCGCGTGATGCCGGCGTTGTTGACCAGCACATGCAGCGCACCGTGCGTCCGGACGATCTCGTCGACCAGCGCGTCGACCGCCGCACCGTCGTTGACGTCGAGCATGCGCCCGAGGCCGCCGCGCGCGCCCAGGGCCGCGCCGATCTTCGCGGCGCCCTCTTCCGAGGTCCCGGTGCCGATGACCTTCAGTCCGCGCTGGGCCAGTTCGAGCGCGATGGCGGCGCCGATGCCGCGCGTGGCGCCGGTGACCAGGGCCACCTGGCCTTCAAATAACGGAATGCTCATGTCTGTGCTCAATGGATGGAAAAGGTAGCGGTCCGGCGCCTTCAGGCCGCCAGTTGCCGGCGCACGTCGGCTAGGCTGGCCGGATCGGACACGGAGGCGGCCAGCAGCGCGGGCGCGATGCGCTTGGCCATGCCCGCCAGAACCTTGCCGGGTCCGCACTCGATGATCGCCTCGACGCCAGGGACCTCCCCGGGAGCCGCCTGCCCGAAAGCCGCCAGGGCCTGCACGCTTTCGACCCAGCGCACCGGGCCTGCCGCCTGGCGTACCAGCGCGTCACGAATGCGGTCCGCCTCGGTTTCGATCGCCACGTCGACATTGTTGAGCACCGGAATCCGCGGCGCGGCCAGGCTCAACGACGCCAGCCTGTCGCGCAGTGCCTCGGCCGCGGGACGCATCAGGCTCGAATGGAAGGGCGCCGACACCGGCAGCGGCAGCGCCCGCTTGGCGCCGCTGGCCTTGAGCGCCTCGCAGGCCTTCTCGACCGCCGCCTTGCTGCCGGCGATCACGGTCTGCATCGGATCGTTGAAATTGACGGCCTCCACCACCTCGCCGCTGTCCGGGCCGAACGAGCCCGTCACCTCGGCGCAGCCTGCCACCACCTTCGAGGCCTCCATGCCGAGGATCGCGGCCATGGCACCGGCGCCCACCGGCACGGCGCGCTGCATGGCATCGGCCCGCAAGCGCACCAGCGGCGCGGCCTGCGCCAGCGTCAGCACGTCCGCCGCCACCAGCGCGGAATACTCGCCGAGCGAATGGCCGGCAACGACCGCCGGCCGGGCGCCGCCTTCGGCCAGCCAGGCACGCCACGCGGCAATGCCGGCCACCAGCATCACGGGCTGCGTGTTGGTGGTCAGCGCGAGCGCCTCCTTCGGGCCCTCGCGGATCAGCCGGCCGACGTCCTCGCCGAGCGCGTCGGAAGCCTCCTTCAGGGTTTCGGTGACGGCCGGATGGTCGCCCCAGGCGTCGAGCATGCCGACCGACTGCGAGCCCTGGCCCGGAAAGACGAACGCGAATGATTTCATTGTTTCAGAAGCCAGATCGAGCCGCAGAGCACTTGGACAGTACGCTACGCGCTACAAATTCAATAGCACCGCGCCCCATGTGAAGCCGCCTCCGACGCCTTCGAGCATGAGGGTGTCGCCCTTTTGGATCTTGCCCTGGCGCACCGCGAAGTCGAGCGCCAGCGGAATCGACGCGGCCGAGGTGTTGCCGTGCTCGTCGACCGTGACGATCAGCTTCTCGCGCGACATCTTCAGCTTGCGGGCCGTGCCTTCCATGATGCGGATGTTGGCTTGGTGCGGGATCAGCCAGTCGAGGTCGGCCTCGGTCTTGCCGGCCTTGGCGAGCGTGGCGCGCGCCGATTCCTCGAGGACCCGGACTGCCAGCTTGAAGACCGCCTGGCCGTCCATGTGCAGCAGCGGCGTGCCAAGGATGGCGCCACCCGACACTTGGCCCGGCACGCACAGGATGCCCGCGTGCTTGCCGTCGGCGTGCAGGTCGCTCGCCAGGATGCCCGGCGTCTCGCTGGCCTCGAGCACGACGGCGCCCGCGCCGTCGCCGAACAGCACGCAGGTGGTGCGGTCGTTGAAATCGAGGATGCGCGAGAACACCTCGGCGCCCACCACCAGCGCGCAGCGCGCGGTGCCGGTGCGGATCAGGGCGTCGGCGACGGTCAGCGCGTAGACAAAGCCGCTGCACACCGCCTGCACGTCGAAGGCCGGACAGCCGGCCACCCCGAGCTTGCGCTGGAGGATGGCCGCCGACGACGGGAACACCATGTCGGGCGTCGAGGTCGCGACGATGATGAGATCGACCTCGTCGGCGCGGCGCCCGGCGGCTTCGAGCGCGTGGCGGCAAGCTTCCAGCGCCAGATCGCTGCTGGTCACGTCCGGCGCCGCGAAGTGGCGCGCCCGGATGCCGGTGCGCTCGACGATCCACTGGTCGGAGGTTTCGACGCCGCGCGCGGCGAGCTCACGGGCCAGATCGTCGTTGGTCACCCGGCGCGGCGGCAGATAACTGCCGGTGCCGGTGATGCGTGAAAAGGAGGTCATCAGACGTGGAGTGCCGGAGTCTCGGCGGGCGGCACCGCTTCGCGCCGCGCCAGCAGCGGCGCGGCGCGCGCGATGCGGGCCTGCACGCGCTCAATCAAATTGTTGCGAGCGGCATCATAAGCGCGGTCGAGCGCGTGACCAAACGCCATCGCATCGGCCGAGCCGTGGCTCTTGAACACCAGGCCGCGCAGCCCCAGCAGCGCGGCCCCGTTGTAGCGGCGATGGTCGAGCCGCACCTTGAGCGCCTTCAGGACCGGATACGAGACAACCGCCGCCACCTTGCCCATCACGCCGCGCGAATACTCGGCCCGCAGGAACTCGACGATCATGGCCGCCACGCCCTCGCTGGCCTTGAGCGCCACGTTGCCGACGAAGCCGTCGCACACCACGATGTCGGTCGTGCCCTTGAAGATGTCGTTGCCTTCGACGTTGCCGTAGAAATTGAGATCCTGCGAGGCGGCGGCCGCGCGCAACAGCTGGCCAGCCTGCTTGATGGTTTCGCTGCCCTTGATCGCTTCTTCCCCGATGTTGAGCAGGCCGACCGTGGGCGACTCGTTGCCCGTCAGCGCCGACACCAGGGCAGAGCCCAGCACGGCGAACTGCAGCAGGTCCTCGGCATCGCAGTCGACATTGGCGCCGAGGTCGAGCACCGTGGTGGCGCCGCCGCGCGCATTGGGCAGTTGCGGGGCGATGGCCGGCCGGTCGATGCCGTCCAGGGTCTTGAGCAGGTAGCGCGCGATCGCCATCAGGGCGCCGGTATTGCCCGCCGACACCGCCGCGCTGGCTGCGCCGTCCTTGACCTGCTGGATGGCAACCCGCATGGACGAGTCTTTCTTCCGGCGCAGCGCGACCTCGATCGGGTCGTCCATCGCGACGACCTCGCTGGCAGGGATGAGCCGGGCTCGCGCATGGGAGAAGCCGCTCAGCGCCGCCGGGGCGCCCACCAGCAGCAGCGACGCCTCGGGGTGCCGTTCGAGAAACGCCCGGCAGGCAGCCAGCGTGGCGGCCGGACCATGGTCACCGCCCATGCAATCCACGGCAAGCGTGATCGCGGGCGATGGAGTGGATTCAGCGGGAGCGGACATCAAAACAAAGGCCCGAGGCTACAGTCGAGGTAGCTTCGGGCCCGGGCCTTGGCCAACCGGATGTCGATCAGGCTTCGGCTTTGTTCTTGAGAACCTGGCGACCGCGGTAGAAACCGTTGGGGCTGATGTGATGACGCAGGTGAGTTTCGCCGGTGGTCGGCTCCACGGCGATGCCGGGCACGCCCAGCGCGTTGTGGGAACGGTGCATGCCGCGCTTGGAAGGCGACTTCTTGTTTTGCTGGACGGCCATGATGGCTCCTGGACTTGAATGAGGTGGGTGGAGATGCGGACCGGCAACCCGGTGGTCCTGGCTGCTTTGAATGCAGACGACCGGCGCGCGAAGCCCATGATTATAGCCGAGCACCGCCGCGCCTGCCTAGTGGCGTCAATCCGGCTTCTTGGTGCGCAGGCCGTCCAGCACGGCGAACGGATTGGGACGCACGCCGCCCGGGGCCTCGAAATCTTCGTCCGCCACCGACAGCCGAACCGGCTGCGGGCACACGTCGTGGGTGGGGGCGATAGGGATTTCCATCAACAGCTCGTCCTCCACCAGCGCGCGCAAGTTGAATTCTCGGCTCAGGGCCAGCACGTCTTCGTCCGCGTCCTCATCCTCGAGCGCGGCGGTCGCCTCGTCGGCGGCGAAACGGAACCAGCGATCGACCTTCAGTGCCGTGTCGACCGGTCCGAGACAGCGCTGGCAGGTCAACGGCAGCGTTGCCTCGGCCCGCAGGTGCAGCCAGGGCGCGGCGCGGTCTCCGGCGTCGCCGCGCTCGGCGCCCAGGGCTTCCCACTGCACCACGGTGTTTTCGGCCGGCTGGCTGGCTTCGGCGGCCAGCCGGGAATAGCTCTGCAGCGGGTCGCGCCCCTCCAGCGGCGTGGCCGCCTCGGCGAACGCGGCCACGTCGAGCCGCTCGGGAACGAAGTCTCTTTTCATGCCGGCAGTCTAAACCCGTCACGCACAATGTCGGCCCATGAAACGCCCGCTGATCCTCGCCTCGACCTCGCGCTACCGGCGCGAACTGCTCGCCCGGCTGCACCTCGATTTCGATGTCCAGCCGCCCGACGTCGATGAAAGCCCGCACCCCGGCGAGGCGCCCCGCGCGCTGGCGCTGCGCCTCGCCCTCGACAAGGCGCGGGCCGTCGCGGCGCGGTTTCCGCAGGCGGTCGTCATCGGTTCCGACCAGGTTGCCGACCTGGCCGGCGAGCCGCTGGGCAAGCCCGGCGACCATGCGCGCGCCACCGCCCAGCTGCGTCGCATGCGCGGCCAGACGCTGGTGTTCCAGACGGCGGTCGCCGTGGTGTGCGGCGCCACGGGTTTCGAGCAGGTCGAGCTGGCCCCGGTGCGGGTCGTGTTCCGGGAACTCACCGACGCGGCGATCGAGCGCTACCTGCGCGCCGAGAGGCCCTACGACTGCGCCGGCAGCGCCAAGAGCGAGGGACTCGGCATTGCGCTGCTCGACGCCATCGACAGCGACGACCCGACCGCGCTGGTCGGCCTGCCGCTGATCCGCACCTGCCGGATGCTGCGCGCGGCCGGCGTGGAGCTGCTGTGAGCGCGCCTCCTCCGGGCGCGCTGTACCTGGTGCCGGCGCCGCTGGACTTCGGCTGCGCCGAGCAGGCGCCGCTCGACGACGCGATGCCGCGCCGCACGCTGGAGACGGCCGCACGCCTCACTCACTGGATTTGCGAGAACGCCAGATCGGCGCGCGCCTACCTGAAGCGCATCGATGCGCACTGCCCCCTGGCGGCGCCGCTGCTGCAGCAGCAACTGCAGGAACTGCCGCGCGAGGTCCACAAGAAGGGCGACCACGCCGTTTCGTTCGATGCCCGCGCCCTGCTCGCCCCGGCACTGGCCGGCCACGACATCGGCCTGCTGAGCGAGGCGGGCATGCCGGCGGTGGCCGATCCGGGCTCGTCGGTGGTGCGCGCCGCGCACGAGCTGGGGCTGGCGGTACGGCCCCTGGTCGGCCCGGTCTCCCTCCTGCTCGCCCTGGCGGCCAGCGGCCTGAACGGGCAGAACTTCGCCTTCGTGGGCTACCTGCCACAGGACGGCGCGGCGCGCACCCAGCGCATCCGCGAACTCGAGGCACTGGCCCTGCGAAGCGGGCAAACCCAGCTCTTCATCGAAACGCCCTACCGCAATGCAGCCTTGCTGCAGGCCCTGGTGCAGACGCTGCAGCCGGCGACCCGGCTCGCCGTCAGCGCCGGGCTGACGCTCGCCACCGCCTGCACCCACAGCGACAGCGCCCGGCAGTGGCGCGGCCTCGTGGCGCAACGCACGCCGGACAAGCATACGCCGGCGGTCTTCGCCATCGGACGATGAGCGGCCTGCCCCGGACCCGGTCCATCGCCGGGAACTGCTGGGCCGTACGCACGCAGTTCTTCTTCTCGGGCTTCGTGTTCGCGACCTGGGGCGTGCACATCCCGACGGTCCGGCACGGCTACGGCATCGACGAGGCCGCGCTCGGCCTGGCGATGCTGGCGGCCGGCCTGGGCGCGCTGGCCGGGCTGTCGCA
>JAQGLP010000525.1 GCA_028292835.1 Variovorax sp. | reverse complement strand
ATGGCGCCCCGCCCCTGGCGCGGCTTCTGGAACAGCATCGGCACCGCCCTGCTGGTCTCGCTCGGCGCCGCGGGCCCGCGCGAGGCACACCCGGCACAGGCGCCCGGCGCCGAGCAGCCCTGGCAGGTCGCCGCGCGGCAGCGCCGCTCCGCGTTCATGGTGCTGGCGGCGTTGAGCACCGTGATCGCCTCGGTCCTGTTCGCCCGCGTGCAACCCAACTACGACAACCCCTGGCTCGAATACGGCCAGATCGCGCTCTACGGCCTGCTGTCGGGCTGGGTCGTCACCGGTTTCGTGACCGCCCTGATGGGCTTCTGGGTCACGCTGCGCGGCGACAAGCATGCGCTGTCGGTCAAGCAAGTGGCCGGGCACGCCATGAACCCCGAGGCGCGCACCGCCATCATCATGCCGATCTGCAACGAGGACGTGGCCACCGTGTTCGCCGGCTTGCGCGCCACCTGCGAATCGGTCGGGACCACGGGCCACGCGAAGCAGTTCGACGTGTTCGTGCTGTCCGACAGCTACAAGCCCGAGCAGATCGCCGCCGAGCGCGCCGCCTGGGAAGACCTGCGCGCCGCGCTGGCCGCCCACGGCAAGCAGCCGCAGGTCGAGGTCTACTACCGCCTGCGCACCCGCCGCACGCACCGCAAGGCCGGCAACGTGGCCGACTTCTGCCGCCGCTGGGGCAAGGACTACCGCTACATGGTGGTGCTCGACGCCGACTCGGTGATGAGCGGCGACTGCCTGAGCTCGATGGTCAAGCTGATGGAAGCCAACCCGAGCGCCGGCATCATCCAGACCGCGACGCAGGCCATCGGCCACGTCACGCTGCACGCCCGCGCCCAGCAGTTCGCCTCGCGCATGACGGGCCGCCTCTTCACGCTCGGCATGCAGTTCTGGCAGCTCGGCGAGTCGCACTACTGGGGCCACAACGCGATCATCCGCGTGCAGCCCTTCATGGAACACTGCGCGCTGGCCCCCATCAAGGGCAACGGCGGCATGTCGGGCGGCATCATGTCGCACGACTTCGTCGAGGCCGCACTGATGCGCCGCGCCGGCTACCACGTCTGGCTGGTGTCCGACCTGGTCGGCAGCTACGAGCAGCAACCACCCGACCTGCTGGCCGAGCTACAGCGCGACCGCCGCTGGTGCCAGGGCAACCTGCAGAACGCCCGCCTGATGGCCGAGCCCGGCATCCACCGCGTGCACCGCGCGATGTTCGTGACCGGCACCATGGCCTACGTCTCGGCACCGCTGTGGCTGGCCTTCCTCACGCTCGGCACGGCGCTGTGGCTGTCGGGTTCCAGCCTGGTGTCGAACTGGGAAGTGCTGCCCACCGAACTCACCGGCCTGTGGCTGTGGACGCTGTGCCTGCTGTTCCTGCCGCGCGTGCTGGGCATCGTGGCGGTGCTGATGCGCCGCGAGCAGCACCAGTTCGGCGGCCTGGCCGGCCTGCTCAAGAGCGCCGTGCTGGAAAGCGTTCTGGCGATCGCCCAGGCCCCGGTTCGCATGCTGGCGCACTCGCTGTTCGTCGTGGTGGCGCTCACGGGCCTCAAGCTCGACTGGAAGTCGCCCCCGCGCGAAGCCGCCGCCGTGCCGTGGCGCGAGGCCGCCGCCAAGCTGCTGCCGATGAGCGGCGTGATCGGCGCGCTGGCGCTGGGCATTGCGCTGATCGACGCCAGCGCACTCGTCTGGCTGATGCCGGTGGGCCTGCCGCTGCTGCTGTCGATTCCGCTCACCGTGCTGAGCAGCCGGATCGAGTTCGGCACGCAACTGCGCGAACGCGGCTGGCTGCTGATCCCCGAGGAATCGCGCTCGCCGGCGGTGCTGCGCAGGGCCTGGCTGCATGCGGACCGGCTGGCGTTGAAGGCGGCTTGAACTGCCCTCTACTCTGCAAAAGCCCACTCCGGTGGGTTTTTTCTTTTGGATCGGCACAAGACCCGAAAACAAGCCATTCGCTACAAAAACAATAGCTGAATGCGCCCTACGGCCAAGCGCTGCAGCACGATTTGACCTGTGGGCTGAGGCTCGCGCCGTGCCCAGGCACCCGTGCCTAGGCCTTGGAAACGCCCGCTCGATGGGAAGGGTTGAACGGCATTCTCGAAAGTTAACGTCACGGCACCGCTATGCCCAGCTGACGCGCCTGAGATGCCGCGTCCCTTGCGCCCCAACGACGCCGAATCTTTCCGCCTTCGATCTCGAACCACTCCATGGCGACCAACTCATAGGACTTTCCGGTAGGCTGATTTCCAAACGCAGGCGCGCGGAACGTTCCCGACTCGATGTACCTTGCCGCCACAACATTGCCTTCGGAGACCAGCGCCTGAATCTTGAGTTGCATGCCATAGCCCTCGATGAGCTGGCGCCAGATCGGCTCGATCCTCTCGAAAATGCCCTTGCCCATGACGCCCTGAATTTCGGCCTCTTCGGCGAACAATGCCTTCAGCCCCTTCAGGTCGCCTCGGTTGAAGGCTTCAACATACTGGCGAATCATCGCCTTGCTTTGTTCCTCGATTGACATGGCGTCTCCATCTGTGGTGCCGTCCAACGCTTGAGCCGGGACACAGCCAGCCCACACCAGGACGACCTTCACTTGTAGGGCGTGCCGTCCTTGTCGAACAAAATTTTATTTGCCTTCTACGAGCAGGGCCATCAAGTCATCGTCGGGGTAACTCCTTTCGTCTTCGGATGTTCTATCGTTCGTTCAAGCTATTAAAACGACGTCTTCCGGGTCTCGTTGAACAGGCCATGGACGTTCTCGATCCCCACCTTGAAGCCGGCGCCAGTGTCGCCATCAAATGGATAGCAGTCCGCACTCGTCCACGGACGCAAAAGGCCAGTTTCATTGACAAAAAACCCGCTTGAAGCGGGCTTTTCTTGGAGCTATCAGTACGGCAACTTGGGCCCGCCCGGACCGCCCATGCCCGGCATGCCCTTCATCCCCCCCATCCGCTTCATCATCTTCATCAAGCCCCCACCCTTCATCTTCTTCATCATCCCCTGCATCTGCTCGAACTCGTTGAGCAGGCGGTTGACTTCCTGAACCTGCACGCCGGCGCCAGCCGCGATGCGGCGCTTGCGGGTGGCCTTCAGCAGCTCGGGCTTGCGGCGCTCCAGCGGGGTCATGCTGTTGATGATCCCTTCCTTCCTGCGGATGTCGCGCTCGGCGCGGGTCATGTCGGCCTCGGTCGCCTTGGCGGCCATCTGCGCGGGCAGTTTGTCCATCAGGCTGGAGAGGCCGCCCATCTGCTTCATCTGCTGCAGCTGGCCCAGGAAGTCGTCCAAATCGAAGCCGGCGCCGCTCTTGACCTTGGCCGCCAGCTTGTGCGCCGCCGCCACGTCGACGCCGGCCGTGACCTGCTCGACCAGCGCGACGATGTCGCCCATGCCCAGGATGCGCCCGGCGTGGCGCTCGGCGTCGAACACTTCGAGCCCGTCGATCTTCTCGCTGGTGCCGGCGAACTTGATCGGCACGCCCGTCACCTGCCGCACCGACAGCGCCGCGCCGCCGCGCGAGTCGCCGTCGGTCTTGGTCAGGATGATGCCAGTCAGAGGCAGCGCCTCCTTGAAGGCCTTGGCCGTGTTGACCGCGTCCTGGCCCTGCATGGCGTCGACCACGAACAGCGTCTCGACCGGATTGAGCGCCGCGTGCAGCTGCTTGATCTCGGTCATCAGCACCTCGTCGATGGCGAGCCGCCCGGCCGTATCGACCAGCAGCACGTCGAAGAAGTGGCGCTTGGCGTAGTCCAGCGCGGCGCGGGCAATGTCGGCTGGCTTTTGGTCCGCCGTG
>JAQGLP010000543.1 GCA_028292835.1 Variovorax sp. | reverse complement strand
CTGGTGGTGCGAAACGCGCAGGTGGCCACCGCCAGCGACACCTTCCACGCCGACATCGGCATCCGCGAGGGCCGCATCGTGCAGCTCGGTCTCGGGCTGCCGGCCGGCCGGCGCGAGATCGATGCGGCCGGCTGCATGGTCACGCCGGGCGGCGTCGATGCCCATTGCCATCTCGACCAGCCGATGGAAGCGCCAGTGCGCATGGCCGACGACTTCGAGAGCGGCACGCGCTCGGCCGCCTGCGGCGGCACCACCACGGTGATTCCGTTCGCGGCGCAGGCCAAGGGCCAGTCGCTGCGCGCGGCCGTGGAGGACTACCACCGCCGGGCCGAGGGACGCGCCCACGTGGACTACGCCTTTCACCTGATCGTCAGCGATCCGACGCCGCAGGTGCTGACCGAGGAACTGCCCGCGCTGATCCGCGAGGGCTACACCTCGTTCAAGATCTACATGACGTACGACGATCTCAAGCTCGACGATCGCCAGTTTCTCGATGTGCTCGACGTCGCGCGCCAGCACGGCGCGATGGCCATGGTCCATGCCGAGAACGCCGACTGCATCGAATGGCTGACGCGCCGGCTCGAGGCCGCGGGCAAGACCGCGCCGCGCTACCACGCGCACGCGCGCCCCATGCTGGTGGAGCGCGAGGCCACGCATCGGGCGATCGCGCTGTCGGAGCTGGTGGACGTGCCGATCCTGATCGTTCACGTGTCGGGACGCGAGGCGGTCGAGCAGATCCGCTGGGCGCGCGGGCTCGGGCTCAAGGTGTTCGCGGAAACCTGCCCCCAGTACCTCTTCCTCACGGCGGAGGACCTGGGCACCGACGACAGCTACCAGGGCGCGCGCTGCGTCTGCAGTCCGCCGCCGCGCGACAAGTTCAACCAGGAGGTGATCTGGGACGGTTTGTCCGACGGGCTCTTCACCGTGTTTTCCTCGGACCACGCGCCGTTTCGCTACGACGCGCCCGAAGGCAAGAAGCCCGAGGGCAAGGAGGTCGAGTTCCGCCACATCCCGAACGGCATCCCGGGCCTCGAGACGCGGCTGCCGCTGCTGTATTCCGAAGGGGTGCTGGGCGGCCGCATGACCGTGAACCGCTTCGTCGAACTGACCTCGACCAACCCGGCGAAGGCCTATGGGCTGCATCCGCGCAAGGGCACGATCGCGGTGGGCAGCGACGCCGACCTCGTGATCTGGGAGGAGCGCAGTGTCGAGCTGACCAATGCGATGCTGCACCATGCCGTCGACTACACGCCCTACGAGGGCATGACCCTCAAGGCCTGGCCGGCCCTGACGCTGGCCAGCGGCGAGGTCGTCTGGGACGGCACGAGCTTCCACCCGCGCCAGGGGCAGGGCCGCTTCCTGCCCTGCTTGCCGCCGTCGTTGCTGCCACCCCGGCAACGTTGAGAACCAAGGACATCCCATGCGCATCCTTCTGATCAATCCCAACATCTCCCAGAGCGTGTCCGACCTGATCGGCGCCGAGGCGCGGCGCGCCGCCTCGGCCGCGACGCGGATCGAGGTCGTGACGGCGCCCCTGGGGGTCGCCTACATCGAAACCCGCTTCGAGGCGCTGATCGGCGCCTACGCCGCGGCCAACCTGGCGGCCGAGCACGAGGCGAACTTCGATGCGCTGGTGATCGCGGCGTTCGGGGACCCCGGCATCGCCGGCATCCGCGAGGCCGTCGATGTGCCGGTGGTCGGTCTGACGGAGGCGGCCTTGATGAGCGCGTGCCTGCTGGGCGGGCGCTTCTCGATCATTGCGATCTCGCGCCGCATCACCGCCTGGTACCGGGAGTGCGTGCAGGTCAACGGATTGATCGACCGCCTGGCCAGCATCCGCTGCCTGGACCAGCCGCTGCGGGACATCGGCGCCATCCAGGGTGACCATGAGACGCGCCTGCGCGAACTGTGCCTGCGCGCCGTCGAGGAGGATGGCGCCGATGTGATCGTGTTGGCCGGGGCGCCGCTGGCGGGCCTGGCGCGCTCGATCCGCAAGGACATCCCGGTGCCGCTGGTCGATGGCGTTTCCAGCGCGGTTCGCCACGCCGAGACCCTCATTGCCCTGGCGCCGGGCCGTGCGAGTCGCGGCAGCTACGCGCCGCCGCCGACCAAGCCCAACCAGGGCCTGTCGCCGGCCGTGCAGGCGCTGCTGGAGCGCAGGCGGCCCTGAACGGGCTGGGCCGGGCACCGGAGCGGCGAGTCCGCGAGGCCGCAAGGCCAGGGGCGGGCGGGCGCGTCGCTAGAATTTGCCTGGCGCGGCAGCCGACCAGAGCGCCGCCGGACCCAGTCCTCCTTCCGGGGTGGCGAATCTGACACTCCAAATGCAAAGCAAAGTCTCTTCGGTGCGTACAAAGAAGGCAGCCATGACGGAATTGACGGCCGAAGAAATCGTCGAAAAGATCTACACCGCGATCCTGGAGCATCGCCTGGCCCCGGGCACCAAGCTCGGCGAGGACCGCCTGGCTTCCATCTTCAGCGCCAGCCGGGCGCGCGTGCGCGAGGTGCTGGCCAGGCTGGCGAACGAGCGGGTGGTCGACCTGATCCCCCAGCGGGGCGCCTTTGTCGCCAAGCCCACCGTCGAGCAGGCCAACGACGTGTTCGAGGCGCGCCGCCTGATCGAGCCCGGCATCGTGCGCCGCCTCGTCGAGCGCATGGACACCCACACGCTGACCAGCCTGCGCGAGCACCAGCGCAAGGAAGCCGAGGCGCGGCGCCTGGACGACAAGCGCGCCATCGTGCGCCTCTCGGGAGAGTTTCACCTGCTGCTGGCGGAGCTGGCCGGCAACACGGTGCTGGCGCGCAACATGCGCGAACTCTCCACCATCACCTGCCTCATCATCTTCTTGTACGACGCGCCGACGGCCACCAGTTGTCGCGCGGACGATCATGCAAACATCGTTGCGGCGATCGCCGCCCGCGACGCGGCCAAGGCCGAGGCCCTGATGCTGCACCACCTGGACGACATCCAGCAAAGCCTGAAGCTCGAGAGTTCGCCCATCGACGCGGATCTGGAAGCGATCTTTCAGGATTTGTAGAAGGCTAACCTGGCGCAAAGACGGCGGGCCCGGGTCGGCTTCGTCTAAGGCAACCAAGCACTTAACAGACCCGTTATGCAACCCTGACGCCGCAACAGCCTCACTTGCACGAAACGCGATCTGCTCTTGCTGAGACGGACCACCGGCAGTTGCTGCGCGGTCAGTTTTCAGCCTATTGCGGCGCACCTGTGCGCTGCCGCATCAAGCCTTGTTCCTGCTGGGCCATCAACGTGAAGCCAGGTAGGCCAGGGTAGGGCGCACCACTTCGACGCCGATGGCGTCCGACCATCCCAGCCAGGGCGTTCCCGTTTTGCCAGGGCATTTGTCATGCCTCCTCCCGAATATTTCGGGTGTTCTGCCCTGTTCCGAAAAGGGCGAAACGCTCATGCGCCCGTCTGGTCGTTTGCCTACATTTGATTCATCGGCAAAAACAATGCGATCTGCCGCAAATGCCGGCTAATCAATGGCCCAGCACAGCGGAGCAGTGAATGAAATTTGCCAACCACTTACCGGATCAGCTTGAGCGTTTCTGGCAGGAGGAGGCTGGCGTATCGCTCATCGAATGCGCGCTCGTTGGCTTCCTCATTGTAGTGTTCTGCCTCCTTTTATTGCTGGCATTGGACAAGGATGCCTGAAGAGCCGATTGCTAGTTGAATAACAAACAAACGACTGAATCATGCAAGAGTTTTATTCATTGCTCGAACTCCTGGGCATGCTCGCAACCGATCCGCGCACCGGCGTTCTGATCGCTTTGTTGATCGTCGCTGCGATCAGCGATTACCGCAGCTTCAGGATTCCCAACTGGCTGACCCTGGGTGGCATCGTTTTCGCCTTGTTTTACAAGACCATGGTAACCCCTTCTTCCTTCAGGGAATTAACAGGTGCCATCGGTGGCATGTTGATCGGCTTCGGAGTCATGCTGCCGCTTTATGCGTTCAAGACCATGGGTGCGGGCGATGTCAAGCTGGTGGCAATGGTCGGTGCCTTTCTGGGCGCATCGAACGTGCTCTACGCCATTTTGTACACATTCATCGCGGGCGGCATCGCCGCATTGGGGTTCGCATTTTTCAATCAGGCATGGATGCGCATGTTTGGCAACGTGAAGAACGTGCTCCATACCATGATGGTTTCGGCGACTTTCCGCGTCAAACCGGAGGCTCGAATGGAAGCGGGTCAATCCGTGGGGCGACTCCCGTACGGAGTCAGCATTTGCGTT
>JAQGLP010000514.1 GCA_028292835.1 Variovorax sp. | reverse complement strand
CTGGCGCCCGTCACGCTGGCGCGAAGAGGTTGAACCTCTGCTATTGAATCCATAGCTGACAACGCAAGTGCCATCAGCGTTGACGCCCGATTCCATCCATGATTCACCGGTTGCGAAAGCGCGGCGGCGGCCGACGCGGGCGCGCACCGACCTCGGCTACATTGGCGCGTCCCTCCAGAACGGCCGTCCATGAACTCACCTCAACTCCAGCGCGGCGTGTTCCTCGCGCTGCTTGCCGCCGTCACCCTGGCCTTCGGGTGGATCCTGATGCCGTTCTTCGGCGCCGTGCTGTGGGGTGTGGCGCTGGCGATCCTGTTCACGCCCCTCTACAAGCGGCTGGGGCGGTCGATGCCCAGGCGGCGCAACCTGGCGGCCCTGGCCACGCTGGGCATCTGCCTGGTCATCGTGATCCTGCCGATGTCCCTGGTGGGGGTGTCGCTGGTGCAGGAAATCGCGCTCTTTACGCAGAAGATCCGCTCCGGCCAGCTCAACTACGCGGCCTACTTCCAGCAGGTCCTGGAGGCCCTGCCGCGCTGGGCGATCAACCTGCTCAACCGCTTCAACCTCGTCGACGTCGCCGCGTGGCAGGAGCGCATCTCGGCCGGCGCGGCGCAGGGCAGCCAGATCATCGCGTCGCGCGCCCTCACGATCGGGCAGAACACCTTCGATTTCCTGGTCGGTTTCTTCGTCATGCTGTATCTGCTGTATTTCCTGCTGCGCGACGGCGCTGCCCTGTCGAAGACGGTGCGGGAAGCCCTGCCGCTGGCCCGGCCGCACACCCACTACCTGCTCAACAAGTTCACCACCGTGATCCGCGCCACGGTCAAGGGCAACGTGGTGGTGGCCATGGTGCAGGGCGGCCTCGGCGGCCTGGCGTTCTGGGTGCTGGGGGTGCAGGGCGCGCTGCTGTGGGGGGTGATGATGGCGTTCCTGTCGCTGCTGCCGGCCATCGGCGCGGCGTTGGTCTGGGGACCGGTGGCGATCTACTTCCTGGCCACCGGCGCCGTCTGGAAAGGCGTGGCGTTGATTGCCTTTTGCGTCCTGGTGATCGGGCTGATCGACAACATCCTGCGCCCGATCCTGGTCGGCAAGGAAACCCAGATGCCCGACTACATCGTGCTGATGTCGACCATCGGCGGCATCGCGCTGTTCGGCATCAACGGCTTCGTGATCGGGCCGGTGATCGCGGCGCTGTTCATGGCGGCCTGGAGCCTTTTTGTCGAGTCGGGCGATCTGGACGATGCGAGTGGGAACGGCACTCCAGACCAGACACCTTGACGCGGCGCCGCGCTACAACGCCTCCATGTCGTTGTCCGCGCCTCCCTGCGTGGCGGGCCAAGCCTCCCACCAGCGCTGGTCGAAACGGCCCTGCAGGAAAGCGACGAAGCCTGACACCTTGCCGGGCACGCGCTTGGGCGAAGGAAACACGGCGTGGATTTCCTGCTCGGCCAGCGCATGGTCTCCCAGCACTTCGAGCACCGCGCCGGACTTGAGCGAGTCGCTCGCCACGTAGCGCGGCATCAGGGCGATGCCGAGTCCGTCGCGCGCGGCGGCCAGCACCGCCGAGACATTGTTGGAGCGCAAGCGGCCCGATACAGGCACCGTGATCGCCTCGCCCTTGGGCGTGTGCATGTGCCACACGTCGTCCCCCACCACACTGCTGTAGATCAATGCCACGTGCGCACTCAGCTCCTGCGCCTGCCTGGGCGTGCCATGCAGCGCGAGGTAGCCCGGCGCGGCCACCATGACCCATGGGTTCATGCCCAGGAAGCGCGCACCCAGCGACGAATCGGCCAGTTTGCCCATGCGGATGGCGACGTCGATGCCCTGGGCCACCAGATCGACATAGCGGTCCTCGAAGCTCAGGTCCACCTGCACCTGCGGGTGCCGCGCCATGAATTCGAGCGCCAGCGGCACCATCACACGCCGCCCGAACGCCACGGAAGTGCCGATGCGCAACAAACCCTGCGCCTGCGACTGGCGCAGCCTGACGATGTTCTCGGCCTCCTCGGCATCGCGCACGATGCTCTTGCACTTCTCGTAGTACAGGGCACCGGCCTCGGTCAGGCTGACGCCCCGCGTGTTGCGGTTGAGCAGGCGTACCGCGAGCCGTGCCTCGGTGGCTGCGATCTGCTTGGTCACGGTCGGTTGGGTGGTGCTGAACTCGCGGGCGGCTTTCGAGAAGCTGCCCGTCTCGACCACACGCACAAACATCTCCATTGCCAATAATCTGTCCATGGACAAATGGTATCGATTTATTCCTGGAAGGAATAGGTTTTATGGCTCGTCGGCGTCTAGCATGAGGCGCGTGAACTTCCTACAGTAAAGCTCTTCAAGGAGACACATTCATGGCAAAGATGACCGCGGCCCAGGCCGCCGTGCTGGTGATGGAAAAAGAAGGCGTGACCCAAGCCTTCGGCGTGCCCGGTGCCGCCATCAACCCGTTCTATTCCGCAATGCGCAAGCAGGGCACCATCGCGCACATCCTCGCGCGCCACGTCGAGGGCGCCTCGCACATGGCCGAGGGTTACACCCGCGCCGTCGCCGGCAACATCGGCGTTTGCATCGGCACCTCCGGCCCCGCCGGCACCGACATGATCACGGGCCTCTACTCGGCCTGGGCCGATTCGATCCCGATCCTGTGCATCACCGGCCAGGCACCCCGCGCGCGCCTCTACAAAGAGGATTTCCAGGCGGTTGACATCGAGTCGATCTCCAAGCCCGTCACCAAGTGGTCGGTCACGGTGCGCGAACCCGGCCAGGTGCCGCAGGTGTTCCAGCAGGCCTTTCACCTGATGCGCTCCGGCCGTCCGGGCCCCGTGCTGATCGATCTGCCGTTCGACGTGCAGATGGCGCAGATCGAGTTCGACATCGACACCTACCAGCCGCTGACGCCGTACAAGCCGGCCGCCACGCGCGCCCAGATCGAAAAAGCCATCGCCATGCTCAACGCGGCTGAGCGCCCGCTGATCGTGCCGGGCGGCGGCGTCATCAACGCCGACGCGGCCGACCTGCTGGTGCGTTTTGCCGAGGCGACGGGCGTGCCCGTGATTCCCACCCTGATGGCCTGGGGAGTGCTGCCCGACGACCACCCGCTGATGGCCGGCATGTGCGGCCTGCAGACCAGCCACCGCTACGGCAACGCCACGATGCTGGCCTCCGACTTCGTGCTGGGCATCGGCAACCGCTGGGCCAACCGCCACACCGGCTCGGTCGACGTCTACACCAAGGGCCGCACCTTCGTGCACGTGGACATCGAGCCGACGCAGATCGGCCGCGTCTTCACGCCCGACTTCGGCATCGTGTCGGACGCCAAGGTGGCGCTCGAGCAGTTCGTGCAGGTCGCCGAGGAAATGAAGGCCGCCGGCAAGCTGCCCGACCGTGGTACCTGGGCTGCGGAATGCCGCGAGCGCAAGAAGACCCTGCTGCGCAAGACCAACTTCGCGGACGTTCCGATGAAGCCGCAGCGCGTCTACCAGTGCATGAACAACAACTTCGATCGTGACACCTGCTACGTCAGCACCATCGGGCTGTCGCAGATCGCCGCGGCGCAGTTCCTGCACGTCTACAACCCGCGCCACTGGATCAACTGCGGCCAGGCCGGGCCGCTGGGCTGGACCATTCCGGCGGCGCTCGGCGTGCGGGCCGCCGACCCCTCGCGCAAGATCGTCGCGCTGTCGGGCGACTACGACTTCCAGTTCATGATCGAGGAGCTGGCCGTGGGTGCG
>JAQGLP010000502.1 GCA_028292835.1 Variovorax sp. | reverse complement strand
CATGAACCAACTCAAATCGCCCTCGGTGTTCGAGGCAGCCAACATCATCACCTCGGCGCTGGCCAACGAGTTTGCCGAGGCCGGGGCCGGGCTGCACCAGGCGGCACTGATGTACCTGGGGCTGGTGCTGTTCTTCATCACCTTCGTGGTGCTGTCGCTGTCCAAGGTGCTGCTGCAGCGCATGAAGAAAAACGAGGGTGCCCACACATGAGATTGAAAGACCACCGCCCGGGCATGCCATGCCCGCGGTCCGGCGCAGGGGCGCAGCCATGACCACCGCCGAACGGCTCCAGAGCCAAGCCGGGCTTGCGCAGACGCGCCAGCGCAGGTTCGCCGCGCGCAAGCGCGTCAACCGGGCGGCGCTCGCCCTGTCGATGGCCGCCATGGCGTTCGGCGTCTTCTGGCTGGTGTGGATTCTCTGGGAAACCTTGCGTCTGGGCGTGGGCGGCTTGGCGCTGGCCACCTTCACCGAGATGACCCCGCCACCCAACGAGGTGGGCGGCATCGCCAACGCGATCTTCGGCTCCTTCATGATGGTCGGACTCGCCACCTGCGTCGGTACGCCGATCGGCATCATGGCCGGCATCTATCTCGCCGAGTACAACCCCAAGGGCACCCTGGCTTCGGTGACGCGCTTCGTCAACGACATCCTGCTGTCGGCGCCGTCGATCGTGATCGGCCTGTTCGTCTACGCCGTCGTGGTGGCGCGCTTCAAGAGCTTCTCGGGCTTGGCGGGCGCAATATCGCTCGCGCTGATCGTGATCCCGGTGGTGATCCGAACCACCGAGAACATGCTGCAACTGGTGCCCCCGGGACTGCGCGAGGCGGCCTACGCGCTCGGCGCACCGAAGTGGAAGGTGATCCTGGGCATCACGCTGCGCGCCGCGCGAGCCGGGGTGGTCACGGGCGTGCTGCTGGCGGTGGCGCGCATCGCAGGCGAGACGGCGCCGCTCCTGTTCACGGCGCTCAACAACCAGTTCTGGACCGCGGACGTGACGCAGCCGATGGCCAGCCTGCCGGTCACCATTTTCAAGTTTGCGATGAGCCCGTATGAGAACTGGCAGCAACTGGCCTGGGCCGGCGTGTTCCTAATTACCGTGGCGGTGCTGGCGCTCAACATCATCGCGCGGATCGTCACGCGCGAAAAATTCTGACTTCCACCATGCCCCCTCTCTCATCCGCCAAGCCACCGCGCTCGAAGCTTTCGGTCCGGGACCTGAATTTCTACTACGGCAAGTTCCATGCCCTTAAGGGTATCAACCTGGAAATCCCGGAGAACAAGGTCACTGCCTTCATCGGTCCGTCGGGCTGTGGCAAGTCGACGCTGCTGCGCACCTTCAACCGCATGTTCGAGCTCTACCCCGAGCAGCGTGCCGAAGGCACCATTGCGCTCGACGGCGAGGACCTGCTCTCCTCGAAGCAGGACGTGGCCCTGATTCGCGCCAGGATCGGCATGGTCTTTCAGAAGCCCACGCCGTTCCCGATGTCGATCTACGACAACATCGCCTTCGGCGTGAAGTTGTTCGAGAGCCTGAGCGCCACCGAGATGGACGACCGCGTCGAATGGGCTTTGAAAAAGGCCGCCCTCTGGGCCGAGGTGCGCGACAAGCTGCACCAGAGCGGCGCCGGGCTGTCGGGCGGCCAGCAGCAGCGCCTGTGCATCGCGCGCGGCATCGCCATCAAGCCTGAGGTGCTGCTGCTCGACGAGCCGTGCTCGGCGCTCGATCCGATCTCGACGGCCAAGATCGAGGAGCTGATCGCCGAGTTGAAGAGCGAGTACACGGTGGTCATCGTCACGCACAACATGCAGCAGGCCGCGCGCTGCAGCGATTACACGGCTTACATGTACCTGGGCGATCTGGTCGAGTTCGGGGCCACCGAGCAGATGTTCTTCAAGCCGCAGCGCCAGGAGACCGAGGATTACATCACCGGCCGTTTCGGCTGAGTCAAGGAGACACCATGACCGAAAAACACCTCTCCAGCCAGTTCGACAGCGAACTCAACGGCGTCTCCTCGCGCGTGATGGAACTCGGCGGCATGGTCGAGTCGCAGATCCAGCGGGCGGTGTACGCGCTCTCGCACTTCGATGCCGAGACAGCCGATCGCGTAATGGAGGTCGAGCACCGTGTCAACGCGATGGAAGTCGAGATCGACCGCGAGCTGTCGTCCATCATCGCGCGGCGCCAGCCGACGGCGCGAGACCTGCGCCTGTTGATCGCGATCTCCAAGACCACCGCCAACCTGGAGCGCGTGGGCGACGAGGCCAACAAGATCGCGCGCATGGTCAAGTCCATCATCGAGAGCGGCGCGGCGCGTTCGCTGCCGGCCACCGAGATCCGCATCGCGGCCGACCTGGCCTCGGGCCTGCTGCGCAAGGCGCTCGACGCCTTCGCCCGGCTCGACACGGCGGCGGCGCTGTCGATCCTCAAGGAGGACGACCTGATCGACCAGGAGTTCGACGGCTTCGTTCGCAAGCTGGTCACTTACATGATGGAAGACCCCCGCACCATCTCGGCCAGTCTCGACCTGCTGTTCCTGGCCAAGGCGATCGAGCGCATCGGCGACCATGCCAAGAACATCGCCGAGTTCATCATCTACGTCGTCAAGGGAGCCGACGTGCGTCACACTTCGATGCAAGACATCGAGTCCGCATTGCAATGAAGCTCGGCCCCAGGCTTTGCGCGCTTCGTGTCGCTTCGCCTTCCCCCGGCCGGAAGCAATGTCGGCAGGCCGGCGGAGCCTCTGCGGTGTCGGCCGGATCGGCATGCCCGGCACACTGGACAATCTGCCCTTTATGAAAAAGCCCCGCGTCCTGATCGTCGAAGACGAAGCCTCCATCGCCGAGTTGATCGCCGTGAACCTGCGCCACAACGGCTTCGATCCGCTGTGGGCCGAGGACGGGGCGGCCGCGCAGCGCGAGATGGCGAGCGGCCTGCCCGACCTGATCCTGCTGGACTGGATGCTGCCCGGCCAGAGCGGGCTGGAACTGGCCCGCCTGTGGCGCCGCGACGCGCGCACCAAGACGATCCCGATCCTCATGCTCACGGCGCGCGGCGACGAGCCCGACAAGGTGGCCGGCCTCGATGCCGGCGCCGACGACTACATCACCAAGCCGTTTTCGACACAGGAGATGCTGGCGCGCATTCGGGCCGTGCTGCGCCGCCGCGCCCCGGAGACGCTGGTCGAGCGCGTCGAGATCGGCGAGCTCGTGCTCGACACCGCCACGCACCGCGTGACGTGGCAGGGCACGCCACTCAAGGTGGGGCCGACCGAATTCAAGCTGCTGGCCTATCTGATGCGCCATGCCGAGCGCGTGCACAGCCGTGCGCAGCTGCTCGACAAGGTCTGGGGCGACCATGTCTACATCGAGGAGCGCACGGTCGATGTGCACGTCAAGCGGCTGCGCGAATCGCTTGGCGCGGCGGCGCCGATGCTCGAAACCGTGCGCGGCGCCG
>JAQGLP010000478.1 GCA_028292835.1 Variovorax sp. | reverse complement strand
TGGATGGTCAACAACGGCTACGACCGGCCGCTGGCCGAGCAGGCGCTGGCCGAGGGCGATGACCTGGTGGCGTTCGGCAAGGCGTTCATCTCCAACCCCGACCTGGTGCGCCGACTGCGCGAAGGCGCACCGCTCAATCCGTGGAACCACAGCACTTTCTACGGCGGCGGCGAGGAAGGCTACACCGACTACCCGGCGCTGCCCTGAGAGCCCACCGGGTCGCCGGGCCCGCGGACCGGGCACGGCGCTTGATCTCCGATTTGCGCGATCTGCGACGCATGAATCCGGCGGCAAGCGAAGCGACCCGAAGTGCGCGAAGCCTGGAGGGTGACTTCATCCCTCGAACGCCACGCCGACGCGCAGTCCGCTCGGCGTGGCGGCCTCGAGCGTCAGCCGTGCGCCCAGCAGCTGCGCATAGCGCGCCACGATCGCCAGGCCCAGGCCGGTGCCCTGCCCCAGCTTCTGGCCGGCCGCGCCCTGCGACCAGCGCCGCATCAGGTCGCAACGGGCCTCGCCAGGGATGCCGGGGCCGTCGTCCACCACGCCCAGCGTGCGGCCGGCCAGCTCGACCGTGATGGTGCGCCCGCCGTAGCGCAGCGCGTTGTCGATCAGGTTGTCGAGGATGCCCTCGACCAGCGCGGCGTTGGCGCGCACCGTGACCGACGCCTCCAGGCCGCGCGCGCCCAGGTCCACGCCGAGCGCATCGGCGCGCGCCAGGTGCCGCAGCACGGCCTGCTCGGCCAGCTCGTCCAGCCGCACCGGCGCGCGCTGCAGTGCCGTGTCGACCTCGTCGGCCAGCGCCAGCCCCAGCAGCTGGTCGATCAGGTGACTGGCGCGCGCCTGGCTGGCGGCGATGCGCTCGAGCTGATCGCGCCAGACGGCCGGGTCGGCGTGTGCCAGTCCGTAGTCGGCCAGCGCACGGATGCCGGCCAGCGGGGTGCGCAGCTCGTGCGCCACGTTGCCGGCGAACTCGCGCTGCGCGCGCGCGCTGTGGCCAAGGCGCTCCAGCAACGCGTTGACCGCGTCGCCCAGCCGCTCCACCTCGCGCGAACCGCGCACCACCGGCACCGGCGCCAGGTCGCGCCCGTCGCGCCGGTCGAGCGCCTCCTGCAACGCGCCCAGCGGTCGCAGGTCGTGCCGCACGCCGCGCCACAGCCAGACCGCGAGCAGCAGCAGCAGTCCGATCTGCGGCAGGAAGGCGTAGCCCAGCAGCCGCCGGACCGGCTCGGTGCGCCCGCGCGTGGTCTGCGCGACGACCACGAAGTAGGGGCTGGGCTCCTCGTGGCGCAGCGCCACCGCGCGCAGCGCCTTGCCCTGGTAGACGATGTCGGAAAACCGGTGGGGCTTGTTCGCCCCCGGCTCGGGCAGCGGCGCGTGCAGGCCGCCATGGCCGGAGATCAGCGTGCCGTCGGGCCTGAGCACGGCGAAGTAGACGGTCTCCACCCGGTCGAACAGGGTGGTGGCCACCCCGCGCGGGTTGAGCATGAACTCGATGTCGCGCTCGGCCGAACGCACGTTGGCCGCGAGCGCGTAGGCATCGTTCAGCATGGCCCGGTCGAATGCCTGCTCGGAGAAATAGTAGGCCACGCCGAGCGCGATCGCGGCGCCGAGGGTCCAGGCTAGCGCCAGCGGCAGCAGCACGTTGCGCAGCACCCGCCGGCTGAGCGAGGGCGTCCTCGGGGTCTGCGCCGTGCCGCCCTGCGTCATGGCGCCGGCCCTCCGGCTTCGAGCAGGTAGCCGATGCCGCGCAGCGTGCGGATGCCCGCGCCGCTGGCGGCCAGCTTCTTGCGCAGGCGCGAGATGAAGGCCTCCAGCGCGTTGTCGCCGAGCGCCTCGTCGAAGTCCGACAGCTTGTCCGACAGCGTGCGCTTGCTCACGGCGCGCCCCGGCGGGCTCATCAGCTCCCACAGCACCTCGAATTCGCGCGCCGGCAGCTCAAGCGCGGCGCCGCCGATGAAAAAGCGCCGCGCCTTGCGGTCCAGCCGCAGCGCGGCCAGCATGACGATGTCTTCGGTCCCCTGCGCCCGGCGCACCAGCGCGCGCAGCCGCGCCTCCACCTCGGCCAGGTCGAACGGCTTGCCCAGGTAGTCGTCGGCGCCGGCGTCAAGGCCGGCGATGCGCTCTTCGGTGCGACCGCGTGCCGTCAACACCAGCACCGGCGTGCGGTCGCCACGCTGGCGCGCCCGGCGCAGCGCCGTAAGGCCGCTGCCCAGGGGGCTGGCCGCCTGGCCGCTGGCCGGCAGGTTCAGGTCGAGCAACACCGCGTCGAACGGCTGCATGCGCCACAGGTGGTCGGCCTCCTCGACATGGCGAGCCACGTCGACGCGGTGGCCGGCCTCGCCCAGGCTGCGCAGCATCACGTCGCGCAGCACAATGTCGTCTTCAACCAACAGGATTCGCATGGGAAAAGGTCCACGGTAGACAACAGCGCACCGCCCGGGCGGCCAGTCAGTGCGCAGTCAGCTGCACGGCGCGATAAACGCCCAATGAGCATACGACAGCGGGCCGCCTGGGCGGCCCTTTCCCTTTTGACGGGCGGCGCGCTGGCGCCGGCACAGGCGCAGGTGCCGCCATCCCTGCGGGCGCAGCCGCTCGCTGCCACGATCACGCTGGAGCAGGTGCTGCGCGCCGCGCGCGAGAACCCGGACGTGGTGTTCGCGCGCCAGTCGCTGGCCGCCGCGAGCGCAGACATCCTGGCCGCCAACCATGCCCCGATACCGCAACTGAGCACCAAGCTCAGCTCGATCGACCTGCAGCACGGCATCGGCCCAGGCAACCCGGCGCAAAAGCGCATCGACAGCGCGCTTGGCGTCGACTGGACCTGGGAGCGCGGCGGCAAGCGCGCGGCGCGCACCGCCGCCGCCGTGCGCGGGGCCGACGCAGCGCGCGCCGATATCGACGACATCGAGGCCCAGCAGCTGATTGCCGCCGGCGGCGCCTTCTACGACGTGCTGGCGGCGCAGGAGCGCATCGTCCA
The DNA here is from genome assembly GCA_028292835.1 of Variovorax sp. Classification (GTDB taxonomy): domain Bacteria; phylum Pseudomonadota; class Gammaproteobacteria; order Burkholderiales; family Burkholderiaceae_C; genus Variovorax. The sequence goes on along the minus strand of JAQGLP010000478.1, from coordinate 172 downwards.
GGTGGCGGCGATCGGCAAGAGCGCCGAGGAACTGGCGGCGGCGTCGCAACGGCGCCAGCGCGCGGGCGACATCTCCCAGCAGGAGAGCCTGCGCACCGAGATCGAATCGCGCCGTGCCCAGGCCGAGCTGCGCGCGGCGCAGGCCGAGCGCACCCGCGCCGCGCTGGCGCTG
>JAQGLP010000572.1 GCA_028292835.1 Variovorax sp. | reverse complement strand
CCGCTGTGCCTGTGAAGTCGTCATCATCTTCGTCAGGAATGACTGGCTGCGGCGCCGGATTCCTCCAAGGCCCAAGCTCGAAATCGCAGTCCTCTGCTCGCCCGGTCCAGCCTTTCTCTGGGTGGTATCCGCCGCACGACTGCTCAAGCAAGAACACCTGGCCGGGAAAGATGCGTTCCGCATCGCCACGGTTAAGGCGTGTCCATCCTTGGCGGTAATCCCATCGCCAAATCCGGCCTTGCGTCTTCTGCGCGAAGTCTCTAAAGCCGCTGTCTTTGCTAAATACCGGCACTGGACAAAGCTCGGCATGCTCAGGCTGCCAAGCGTTGGCTTTGGTTGGATTTTTGCCCTTTGGAATATCGCGCCAGAAAACGGTGATGTCGTGTTCCTCGCCGTCGCGAATGTAGCGGGAGATGTCAATGTCGGCTCCGGTGAGGTCCGGCGTCGTATCGAAAAGGTCGAGGATGTCTTTGGATTGCGGAACAAAACGAGGCGCGTATGGGAGGAGGCGTTGAGCGTCTTCCGGCTTTAGATTTTCGCGGTGGGTGCGGAAACCGTAGAGGGATACGTCCTTGAACGCTGCTGTGAATTGGTTTTTGACCGCGTTCAATTCTTCCTCGGGATAAGGCAACGTATCTTTGCTCACATCCAGCCAATACACGTCCGCAGTTTCGCCGGGGTATCTCGCTGCCCGGCCACAACGCTGAATGAAAGACGGCCACGGGCAGAGTTCCGTAAAAAGGACACGCGAAGTGATGTCTAAACCCGCCTCGACGACTTGAGTGGCGATAATGAGATTCCCGGCCTTGACCTTTGATGTCCACTCCTTCCGCTCGCGATGCCGGAAGCGTGAATGAAGAAGAAGCGGGGTTACATCTTTCAGTTTCTCGGCCAAGGCGCACGCCCTGCGCACCGCATTCATAATTACCAAGGCTTTGCCACCATGCTCAGCCATCCGTTTCCTCACGGCTTTCGCCGCCGCATCAATGTAGTCGGCCTCTTTCTCTTTGCCGTCCTTCAAAGGGATTCCCTCGGCATTTGCGTGGAATTTTTTCGTCCCCGGTTCCAGCAACTCCTTGAGGCGCTTTGCAGATTCAAATTCGCCCTGAATATCCGCTTCCCAAAGCATCCTCGTTTGCTCGGCACACTCTTTCCAAACGTCCACAATCGAAGGGACGAAATCCACGGCAGACGCCAACCATTCTTGCTCCACTGTGGCGCTCATCCACCAAGAGACCGTAGCGATTGCGGGCTTCATGCCGCTGCGATCCCGCCAAGCTTGAAGCTGTAGGCTGGTCGCAAAGCCAGTGCTCATCAACTGCACCTCATCAAACACCCAAAGGCAGTCGTTGTTCAAAAATGCAAAATCCTTCGGCCAGCGCGCACGACCCGCGGCGTAGCCTCGGTTCAGGGCTCGGGACAAGAGCATGTCCTGGGTGCCGATGATGATGGTGTTATCCTCCGGGTGCAGGTCCCAATCCCTGTCTTCCGGGTTCGTTTCCTCGCCGCCCATGAGGATGATCACTTTGGGGGCTTTTCCAGGTAGGAGGTTTTTGTCATGAAGGGCTTTGATCCACTTTTCAGCCTCCTGCCGGGTCTGTTCCACGAGCGTCCGCATCGGCAGGCAATAGACGAGACGGCGGGGCCAGTTGGGATCCTGTAGGTGGACGCGGTTGTAAAGCCAGGCGAGAATTACGGCGGCGGTTTTGCCAAGGCCGGTGGGAATGGAAATCAGGCGGCTTTCGCAGGGGCCATTGGCCAGGCGCTCCTGATAGTCGTAAGGCTGGCGATTGTCCCCAAAGCCTTGGGAAAAGAACCATCTGAAATCTGAGGCTGGCATGAAGGAGGGTCTGGGTTGGGGTGCGGCTGGTGCCAAAGACGAAGATCTCAGGATGAGGGAATCGCTTGATCTTTAGCAGAGGCTGAATACTTTTTACAGTGTATCGTCTCAAACGCACTGTTCAAAATAATAACAGCAGGTCTGATCCTGTCAAAAATAAATTCAACAAAACCTGCTATGGGAAATGTAACCAATACGGAACAATGGGCGGCGATGGAGCGGCTTCGGTTTATTGAGCGGGCCGCCTGGTGGCGGGGGATTGTGGGGCGTCAGGATGTGATGGAGGTGTTCGGGGTGGGGCCCGCGCAGGTCAGTGCGGACATCCAGAAGTATATTGAGCTGAACCCGGGGGCTTTGGCCTACACGTTGAACAGAAAACGTTATGAGGGGCAGCCGGGGATGAAGCGGTTGCTGGATGCCAGCACGCTGGAGGATGCGATCACGCAGTTCATGGACAGGGCGGGGCGCTTGCCGGGGACGGGGCGTCAGGACGCGCCCGGATCCAACCGGGTGGACTGGCTGGTGCTGCCGGACCGCCGGGCCTCGGACGAGGTGGAACGGCGGATTTTCCACGCGGTGCTGCATGGGATGAAGGTGGAGGTGCTGTATGTTTCAGCGCATGGGAAGTCGCGGCGGTGGCGCTGGGTCATGCCTCATGCGCTGGCGTGGAGCGGGCATCGCTGGCATGCGCGGGCACGGTGTTTGGAAAAGAATACATTCCAGGATTTTGTGCTGGGCCGGATGGAGGAGGCGCGCTGGCCGGAGGCGATGCCGGAGCCTTTGTCAGGACGCGATGAGGACTGGGATACTTACGTGACGGTGGAGGTGCGCCCGCATTCCGCGCTGGGGGAGGAGGAGCAATTGGGGATTGCCCAGGAGTTCCGGATGGAGAAGCGGCGGCTGCGGATCAAGGTGCGCAAGGCGATGGTGCAATACCTGGATAGCCAACTGGGCCTGTCGCCGGCGGATGGAATGCAGTCGCCTCCCAGGTTGGAGCGGGTCAAGTGATAGGGTCAGGAGCGGCAGGAGGCGGG
>JAQGLP010000418.1 GCA_028292835.1 Variovorax sp. | reverse complement strand
CGTCATTATCCTAGTAGATGACATCGAGCATTGCGATCTGACCGATCTTGGCCGTTGTCGCGTCGAGGTAGGCATTGCCGTCGAATTCCTCGGACTGTCCCGCCGTGATGAGCGACACATCGGCATGCTTCGTGATGGGCGAATGGCGAAAGGAGGTGATGCACACCGTGCGCGCACCGGACTCCTTGGCCGACTGCAGCGCGCGCACGGTCGCCTTGGTGCGTCCGGAATTGCTGATGCCAATGGCCAGGCACCTCGCGTCAAGGTTGATGGTCGACAGTTGCTGCACGCTCTGGTCGTGGAAGAACATGCAGCGCTTGCCCACGCGCACCAGCCGTACGACACCGTTCTGCGCCGCCAGCGCCGATGTGCCGGTGGCAAGGAAGACCACGACATCGCTTTCCTCGATGGCCGTCACCACCTGCTCCACGAGTTCGGGCCTGAGGTTGGCAAGCGTCTCGTCGAGCGTTTCGCGCAAGGACGCATGCACCTTGCGGATGATGATGTCGACCGGATCCGACGCGTTGATGTCTTCATAGATTTCGCGCGCCTGCGGCGCTGGCGCCGAATGTCCGTTGGCTTGATTGCGCGACAACTCCTCGGCCAGGCTGATTTTCATCTGCTGAAAGCTCTCGAGCTGCATCTCGCGCACGAAGCGCGAGACAGTCGCCTCCGAAACCTTGCAGTTCTTCGCCAAGTCACGGATGGTGAGCGATTTCGTCTTGTCCGGCGAGCGGACGACGAAGTTGCCGATGCGCCGCAACGCCGGATTGAGATCGGGCAGTCGTTCGCGGATGGATGCCAAGGTGCCGTCGGACATGTTGCGTTCAGATCTCCATAGAAGCGCTAGCTGTCCGGGTATTTAACATCGGTTCGTTCACTTCGCCAGAAAGCCGATCGACAGCCACGGAATCGCAGCCACGAAGACAAGGCCGACGATCAGTGCTGCCAAATAGAGCCAGATCGTGCGCATGCCTTCGGAGGGATCGATCCGCCCTATGGCGCAGGCCATGTAGTAGCCCACACCGAAGGGTGGCGCAAACAACCCGACGCCCATCGAGAGGATCACCACCATCGCGTAGTGCACGTCGTGAATGCCGAGTTGGCGGGCGATCGGGAACAGCAGAGGTCCCAGCAGCACGATGGCCGGGATGCCTTCGAGCACACTGCCCAGGATGATGAATGTGAGAACCGTCACGGCGAGGTAGGCCCCCGCGCCGCCCGGAATCGCCTTCATCGCAGCCGCCAGGTCGGCCGAGAATCCCGACTGCGTCAGCGCCCATGCCATGCCCGTGGCCGCTCCGATGATGAGCAGGATGGCGCCCGACAGCGCTGCGGTCTCCACCAGCATCGCACGCGTTCGCTCCCACGTGAACTTGCAGCGGTAGATGAGCAGGCCGCATAGGACCGCGTAGGCGACCCCGATCGTCGACACCTCGGTGGCCGTTGCCATCCCTTCGACCACCGCTGTACGGATCACCACGGGCAAGGCCAGTGCCGGCACCGCCACGAACAGGCTGCGCCACACCACGCGCGACGTCGGCTTCACGACGGTGGACAGGTCTTCCTTGCGGGTGCGAAACCAGATCACGCCGCACAGCGTCAGACCCAGCGCCACCGCCGGCAGCATGCCCCCGATGAACAGGCTGGTGATGGACACGCCGACGACCGAGCCCAGCGTGATGAGCACGATGCTCGGCGGCACCGTTTCGGTCTGCGCCCCGGTAGCGGCCAGGATCGCCACCAGTTCGCCCGGCTGGGTGCCGCGCTTGGCAAGTTCGGGAAACAGCACGGGCGTGACGGCCGCCATGTCGGCCGCCTTCGAGCCGGAGATGCCTGAGACGAGGTACATCGCGCCCACCAGGACGTACTGCAGTCCGCCCCGCACGTGCCCCAGGATGTTCACCAGGAACCCCAGCATTGCACGAGCGATGCCGGTCGTCTCCATCAGTTGCCCCAGCAGCACGAACAGCGGCACTGCCAGCAGGATGATGTGCGACATGCCCTCATCCATGCGACCCACCACCACGGTGAGGGGAAGCTGTGTGGTGAGCGCGAGGTAGGCGAAGGTCGCGATTCCAAAAGCAAAGGCGATCGGCACGCTCGCAAAGATGGCGCCGCCTGCGATCAGCACGAAGAAGATGACGAGATTGAGGTTGCCGAGCGTAGCGAGTGCCGGCTGCAGCGCCACCATCGCTGCCGCCACCACGGCGACGAGTCCCAGTGCCTTCAGGAGCAACGTCCGGTCTACTCGCACCAACTGCAGCACGCCCAGAAACAGCATCAGGCCGATCCCCACGGGCAAGCCTGCCGCACGCCACAAAGCGGAGATTTCCAGCGCAGGCGAGGTGATGTCGGCCTCGTGCAACGCGTATTGCGCCGAAGGCACCGCGGCGATCAGGAGGAACGCCATGGCCACGACCAGCGACAGCACGTTGAGGAACGCCTGACGCCGTGGCGAGGTCTTGGCCGCCAACGCCGTCATGCGCATGTGCGCACCGCGCGCGAATGCGATCACGGCACCCATCATCGCCAGCCAGAGGAAAAGGATGGAGGCGAGTTCGTCCGACCACTCCAGCGGTCGATGGAAGAAGTAGCGCGACACCACGCCAACGAAGAGGATGACGGTTTCCGTCGCGACAAGCAGGGCGGCGGCCAGTTCCACGCATCGAACCACCATGGCCGCGGTTCTTGACGCCATGTTATCGGCCACCAGGGGCGCACTCATTGCGATCGAATCGTGTGCCATGGGCCTATCCAAGCTTCCCGACGACCTTCTCCAGCAGCGCCCAGGGCGCAGCGCCGTACTTTTCGCGCCACTCCTTGTAGAAAGTGGTCTGGTTGAGCGCACTGCGGAACACCGTGGGATCGATCTGCACGAACTGCAGGCCCTTCTTGGCAAGGTCGGTCTGCAGCGATTCGCTCCGCTTGGCGATGTCCGCGCGCTCGTCGGCCACCGAGCGGTCGAATTCGCGCGTCACGGTCTGCTGGAGGTCCGATGGCAAGCGCTGCCACGCCTGTTGGTTGCCCAGCAGCCAGAACCCGTCCCAGATGTGGTTCGTGATACTGCAGAACTTCTGCACCTCATAGAGCTTGGCCGAATCGATCAGCGCGAGCGGATTCTCCTGGCCCTCGACCACGCGCGTCTGCAGCGAGGTGTAAAGATCGTTGAAATTGATCGGTGTCGGCCCGGCGCCCAATGCCTTGAACAGGGTCGTGTACGCCGGGTTCGGCGGTACGCGCAGCTTGAATCCCTGCAGGTCGGCGGGGGTGCGGATGGCCTTGTCCGAGGAGGTGACTTGGCGGAAGCCGTTGTCCCACATGCGCGAGACGGGCACGATCATGTTGGTCTTGCGGATGTCCGCCCGAATGTATTCACCCAGTTCGCCGTCCATCGCGGCCCACACCTGCTCGTAGTTCTTGAACGCAAAGCCGAGGCTTGCGATAGCGGAGGAACGAACGTAGTTGCCGAGGTTGCCGTGACCCAAGCACATGAACTCGACCGCGCCGCTGCGTGTTTGCGACAGCGTGTCGGCATCCGAGCCCAACTGATTGGCAGGAAAGAGCTTGATGTCCACGCGCCCGGCGGTGGCTTGGCGGATGCGTGTGAGCGCTTCGCCGATACGGATGTTCAGCGGGTGGCTTGCGTCCAGTGCCGTGCCGAGCTTGTAGCTGAATTCCGCGGCCTGCGCCAACTTGGGAATGAACGCGGCCGTCGGCAGGATTGCAAGTGGCGCGGCGGCTCCGGCCTTGAGCAGTGCGCGGCGTCCCGCATCGGGCTGGGTTGAATTGTGCATTTCTATGTCTCCTTCGCTCGTTTGAAAATGGCGCTCGACGTCAGGCCGTCTGCGCGGTGACATCGGGCCGCTCGCTGAACGGGCGCTCGTCGCGCTCGACGGGAGTGAAATCGTGGTGGGCGATGAACTCCGCCCGCGTCGGGTTTCGCAGTGCATTCGACACGGCTGAGTACGTCACATAGAGAATCCGGCGCGCCAGCGGCGTGATGTTGCCCGCCGAACCGTGCACCGCGTTGCCGTGGAACAGCAGCACGCTGCCCGCAGACCCACCGGCGATCGCGATGTCGTCCTGGCTCTTGATGACGCGCTCCACGTCCTGGCGTTCCATCCAGCGGCGGCCGTTGACATCGGGCGCGTCGATCATGCCCAGCTTGTGGCTTCCGGGCACGAACATCAGTGCGCCGTTGGCGGCCGTGACGTCATCCAGGAAGATGGCGATGTTCATCGCGCGCGGCTCCGGCATGCCGTCGTCGGGATGCCAGGTGGCGAAGTCCTGGTGCCACGGAAACGGGTCTCCCTCGAACGCAACCTTCGGGTTCACCTTGAACTGGTGGATGTAGATCGGTTCGCCAAAAATCTGCTGTACCGGGTCATGGAGGCGCGTGTCGGTGGTCAACGCGCGGAACGTGTCGCTGTATCTCTGGCAGCCGAAAGCGGTGCGCGGTGCGCCGTTCTTCTCACGCCAGATCTCGGGGCGCTCGTGCCGGAAGACAGCGACCGATTCGTCTCGCAGCATGTCGACCTCGACGGCGGTGAAGACGTTGGGCACAACAAGGAAGCCTTGTTCTTCGTACCGGTTCAGTTGGGCGGGCGTGAGTCTCATGACGTGCGGTCTCCTTGTTTGGGTAAGAGTGGCGGATTGCCGAGCCGGATCAGGCCCAGCCGTCGCCGCGCTGGGCGGCAGTGAAATAGTCTTCCGGTCCGTTTTGACCGGCCTTGAGCAGCACCTGCGTGCCATCGAACGCACGGCTCGCCGAATGCGGCCCGGCATGCATGCGCAGGAAGGGCTCCTGACTCGCCGTGTTCACGGCATCGATGCTCAGGGCTTCGATGCCCAACGTACGCATCGTCTGGCTCGACGTGTCGCCGCCCGCCAGCACGAGGCGCGGCAGCCGCACATGCGCGGTCACGCGGCGCAGCACATCGCCATAGAGACTGCCGATGACTGCTGACGATTCGCCACCGACGCGCTCGAACACCTCGCGGCCTTGCGCGATCGCCTCGTCCTGCGGACCGGCGGCCGAATAAACGACCACGCTGTGGCCACGGGCGAGTTGCTCGCAGGCTCGCGCCGCGATGTCGGCGGCGATCACGGGCAACGCCTGCGTGCCCAAGTCCCCGACCTCCAGCGGGATCGCGGCCCAGCCTTGGCATTTCGCATGCGCGATCTGGGCGGCGGTGCGCGGGGCGCAGCTTCCCGAGAGGACCAGAAGCTGATCGACCGCGCCCTGCGGCCGGGCCGCGGGCGTCGGCCGTCCGGCCGCAAGGTGATCGGCCAGGCCTGCGGCGAAGCCGTGCGAGGACAGCGTGAAGACGCGGCGCTCGTCGCGTGCAGAGGCAACGGTCGCGGCGGCCTGCCACACGCCAGCGGCGACGCGCTCGAGATCCTGGGGCTCGATCGCGTCAAACACGACCGCACGAGCCGTCTGGCCCTGCAGCCATCGGGAGACGTCGCCCGTGCGCAAGGCGCGGAAGTCGCAGGACGAGATCGGCCAGGCCGTCTGCTGCGCCAAGTGCAGACGCAGGTCGGCCTCGTGCATCGGCGTGGCGGGATGACGCGACATGCTCGGATGCCGGTCGAGCCGGTGCACGTTGTCCTCGTATTCCGCAAAATGATTGGCGAACGCGGTGTAGCGGCCGAACGCGGGATGTGCGGCGAGCACGGCCACGGCCTGCGACCCGTAGAGTTCGCGTGCCAGCTCGAGCACGGTGCCGAAGTTGCCGCGATCGGGCGAGGAATCGAAGGTCGAGCAGATCTTGTACTGCACCACAGGGCAGCCCAGGTCACGCAACAGCTCGAGTGCCGGGCGCACTTCACCTGCCATCTCGGCCGGAGCCAGCGAGCGGCTGACGCCTGCGATGCCGATCACATCCAGGCCCGGCAGGTGCGCGTCGATCTGCGCGCGGCTGGGCGTGTTGACGAACAGCAGACCGCGAAAACCACGCCGATGGAACTCGAGCAGGTTGGCGGAGGCGCCGGTGAAGTCGTCGGCGTAGTAGCCGATGGGCGCATTCGAGAGGGGAACGTTCATCATCAAGGGCAATGGCGGCAATGCCGGTTGAGCGCCCGATCAGGCAAATGCTTCCATGGCACGCCGCAGCGCCGGTCGCTCGATGGAATACTGGTCCAGAGGCACACCGGCGACAGCCGCTTCCCAGGCTTCGCGAATGCTCCGCACGCCCGCTTCGATGCCGTCGGGATGCGCCAGGATGCCGCCGCCGCACGCGTAAATCAGATCGGTGGTGCCGACCGCGCGCCAAGTCTTTTCAGCCTGGCTGACGGTCTGCTTTGACGAGAACACCGGCATGACTTCGTAGCCCGGCAGGCCATCGTCGAACACCGGTGCCAGACAGGCGCGCGCCGAACGGATCACCGATTCGTTGGGTTCGAAAAACTTGTTGTCGATGCCGTTGACGTGCAGGTGGTCAACTCCCGCGAGACGAAAGAATTTCTGCCAGGCACGGAAGTCGATGCCGAAGGCGGGCCCACGCGTCATGATTCCCCAGCCGTTGCGGTGACCATGGATGGGAAGCGACGAATGACGACGCAAGTGCGCGACGCCGGTGACGCCAATCCAGTTGAGGCTCACCATGACGCAATTGCCGCCGCGCTCGGCCACGTAGTCGTGGCGCCGCAGCATTTCGTCGATTTCGCCGGTGACGTTGAAGGCGTACATGACGCGACGGCCGGTCTTGTCTTCGTGGCGACGCAGCACGTCGAGCACCGCATCGGCGCGCTTTTCGAACGGGCTGTGCGGCGGATCAGCCATCAGCTCGTCATCCTTGATGAAATCGATGCCCCCGGCAGCAAGCTGCGCCACCAGACCCGCGGTTTCGGCGGGCGTGAGCCCGATGCTGGGCTTGATGATCGTACCGATCAAGGGGAGACAGGGTACGCCGATGAGCTTGCGCGTCCCTGCGGCGCCGAACTGCGGACCCGGGTAGGTCGCGGCGAGTTCGCGCGGCAGCTCGACGTCGAGCAGCCGCAGACGGGTCACGTTCTTGACGTCGAACAGGTTGCCTGCGGCCGTGGCCAGAATGTTCGGCAGCGACGGGCCCGTGTTGCCGAGGGGCCAGGACAGCGTGACCGTGGCCGCGCGGCCGGCGGAGGTCGAAGCGCCTTCTTCAAGCGACTCGACACGCGCTCCGTGAAGTGCTGCGATCTCCGCTCGCTCGCCGGGAATCGGCACGAAGGTGGCGGTCGAGGACTCGCCTGCCATCTCCGCTGCGGCGGCTTTGGGGTCGCCCGACGTTTCGATGCTGTAGGTAGCGGTAAAGCGCGTGGTCAAGGTGACAGTTCTCTTGTGATGTCCAAGACCGTATGAAACTATGTTTTAGCTTTTTTGTCAAATTAAATTTCATGCTTTATGGATAATGGAATAGTTTTCGAGAGGTGCTCGATTGCGGTGGATGTCTTGCCATTGCCCTGCGGTCCGAACCACTGCAACCGCTCGCAGTCACTACTATGGGTTGACGGTCCGCAGGACCTTGAGGCCGAGTTGATCGACATCCAAGCCCACGGCGTCAACTATCAGCGGCTACAGGGCTTGAGCCGCCGGCGAACCACAGGGCCATTCGCGGCCCGGCGATGATGCAGGGTGGTCGCATGAGCGACGCCGTATTCCTTGAGCCTCCATCTCTCTGCTATTTTTTGCCGCATGACATTTGCTCGACGCGAACTTTTAAAGACCGGTGCGGCCGCAGCGGTCGTGGCCCTGCTCGGTGAAGGCTGCGCGCCGATCGCGGCTGGGGCGGCCACCCTGCCCGGCTTTGCCAGCGTGCCCGCCTCGCTGGCCGACGCCGTTGTGCTGCCTCCGGGTTACGAGCACGAGGTGCTCTACCCGTGGGGTACGCCCACCGGCATCGCCGGCGCGATGCCGGCCTGGGCGCCCGACGGCGCCAACAGCGCCGAAGACCAAGCGGCGCAGGCCGGCATGCACCACGACGGCATGCACTTCTTTCCGGTCGAGGGCCGCCCCGACCGCGCCCTGCTGGTCATGAACCACGAGTACACCGACGAGCAGCTGCTGCATGCCGACGGCATTCGCGAATGGACTGCCGCCAAGGTGCGCAAGTCGCTGCACGCCATGGGTGTCTCGGTGATCGAGATCGAGCGCACCGCGGGCGGCGGCTGGCGCCAAGTGATGCCCTCGCCCTGGGCGCGCCGCATCCACGGCGCAACGCCGATGCGCATCGCCGGTCCGGCCGCTGGTTCGACCTGGCTGCGCACCGTGGCAGACCCGGCGGGCAATGCCATGCTGGGCACCTTCGCCAACTGCGCCATGGGCGCGACGCCCTGGGGCACCTACCTGACCTGCGAGGAAAATTTCCACGGCTATTTCGGCGGCCCGAAGGAGGCCGCACGGCAGGCCTCCCCGGCGCAGGGCCGCTACGGCACCGTACCGGGTTCGCAGTGGGCCGAGTACTGGCGCTTCGACGAGCGCTTCGACCTGACCAGGCACCCGAACGAGCCGCACCGCTTCGGCTGGGTGGTCGAGATCGATCCCTTCGACCCTGCCTCCACACCCGTCAAGCGCACCGCGCTCGGCCGCAAGGCCCAGGAAAGCGCGACCTGCACGCTGACGCGCGACGGCCGGGTGGCGGTCTACATGGGTGACGACACGCGCTTCGAATACATCTACAAATTCGTCAGCCGCGACCGGATGCGCCCGGGCCGCGACGCGGCGGCGCGCTCGGCCAACCGCGAGCTGCTCGACCACGGCACGCTGTACGTGGCGCGCTACGACGAGGGCGGGCGCGGCGCCTGGCTCGAACTCGCGCACGGGCAGAACGGCATCGATGCGGCGAGCGGCTTCGCCGACCCGGCGCAGGTGCTGGTGCATGCGCGTCTGGCCGCGGACGTGGCGGGCGGCACGAAGATGGACCGCCCCGAGTGGATCGCCGTGCACCCGCAGTCGGGCGAGGTCTACGTCACGCTCACCAACAACAGCCAGCGCGGCGAGCCCGGCAAGCCCGCACTCGACGCTGCCAATCCGCGCGCCAACAACCTCTTCGGCGGCATCCTGCGCTGGCGCGAGGACGGCGGCGACGCGGCCGCCACCGGCTTTGACTGGGACCACTTCGCGCTGGCCGGCAATCCACGGGCGCCCGGCGCCGGCGTGCGCTATCCGGGCGCCGACGCCGATGCCTTCGGCTCGCCCGACGGCCTGCACTTCGACAGCGGCGGACTGCTGTGGATCCAGACCGACGTGGGCGGCTCGCTGATCGGCACCGGCCCCTACGCGGCGCTCGGCAACAACCAGATGCTGTGCGCCAACCCGGCGACCGGACGCATCCGTCGCTTTTTGACCGGCCCGAACGGCTGCGAGATCACCGGCTGCGTGGTGACGCCCGACCGCCGCACGCTGTTCGTCAACATCCAGCACCCGGGCGAGCGGCGCGAGGCCGGCGGCGATACGCCCAACAGCGCTTGGCCCGATGGCACCGTGCCTGGCAGCGCGCGCCCGCGCTCGGCCACGCTGGTGGTGCGGCGGCGTGACGGCGGCATCGTCGGCAGCTGATGAGCCGCCCGCCCCCGCCGTCCCGGCTGCCACTGCCCACCCGCGACGGTGTCGGCGCGAGCTGTGTCGCGCTGTCCGCCGGGCCGTGGCCGACCATCACCGACTTCTTGGTGCAGCGCTTCCCGGCCGTTTCGCGCGCCGACTGGCTGGCGCGCATGGGCGCGGGCGACGTGGTGGACGAACACGGCGTGCCGGTCACCGAGGCGCGCCGTTACCAGTCGCCGCTGCGCGTGTACTACTACCGCGCGCTCGACGCGGAGACGCCGGTGCCGTTCGACGAGGTGATCCTGTTCCAGGATGCGCACCTGCTGGTGGTCGACAAGCCGCACTTCCTGCCGGTCACGCCCTCGGGCAAGTACCTCCAGCAGAGCCTGCTGGTGCGCCTGAAGCGCCGCCTGGGCATCGAGGCGCTGGTGCCGATCCACCGCATCGACCGCGAAACCGCCGGGCTGGTGCTGTTCTCGGTGCAGGCGGCCACGCGCGGGGCCTACCAGCAGCTGTTCGCCGAGCGCGCCGTCACCAAGCATTACGAGGCCGTGGTGGCATGGCGCGAGGGCCTCGCGCTGCCGGCCGTCCACCGCAGCCGTCTGGTGGACGATGAAGAGTGCTTTCTGCGCATGCGCGAGGTGCCCGGCGAGGCCAACTCGGAGACGCGGCTGCAACTGGTCGAAGCGCGGGGTGACCGCGCCCGGCTGCGGCTGTCGCCTGTTACGGGTCGCCGGCATCAGTTGCGCGTGCAGTGCGCGGCGCTGGGCGTGCCGATCGTGAACGACCAGATCTACCCGCGCCTCCTGCCGCCGGGCAGCGACGACCACGCCCGGCCGCTGCAACTGCTGGCCAAGTCGCTGGCCTTCACCGATCCGCTCAGCGGCGATGCCCGGCGCTTCGAGAGTCCGCGCAACCTGCCGACGCTGGCACCGGTCCCGTCGTCACCATGACTCGCACTGGTCCGCTGACGCACGGCCATATGCATGGAATCCTGCCTGCAGCGCCCGTGCAATGGGCTCAGACAGCTATCGATTCCATAGCAAAACATTCCTGATCGAACCCACCATGCCCGATACCGCCGACGCCGCCTCCTTCCAGCCGCTTGCCGGCGTGCGCGTGCTCAGCCTGGCGCTCAACCTGCCCGGCCCGGCCGCGCTGATGCGCTGCCACCAGTTGGGCGCGCTCTGCGTCAAGCTGGAACCGCCAGCCGACGACGATGGCGCGGGCGACCCGATGGGTCGGTACGCGCCCGCTGCCTACAGCGTGCTGCACGAGGGCGTCGAGCAGGTCCGCGCCGACCTCAAGACGCCCGAGGGCCAGCGGGTGCTGCAGGCCGAGTTGACGCGCGCGGACGTGCTGATCACATCGTTTCGCCCATCGGCGCTGGCCCGGCTCGGGCTCGGCTGGGAGGCGCTGCAGGTCCGCCATCCGCGCTTGTCGCTGGTCGCCATCGTTGGCGCGCCGGGCATGCGCGCCGAGGAGCCCGGCCACGACCTGACCTACCTCGCCGAAAGCGGGCTCGTTCCCGGTCTTGACTTGCCGCCGACGCTCTATGCCGACATGGCCGGCTCGCTGATGGCGAGCGAGGCCGTGCTGCAAGCGCTGCTGCACCGAAGCACGCATGGCGAAGGGGTCCGGATCGAGGTGGCGCTGTCGCAGGCCGCGCGTTACCTCGCGCTGCCGCGCGACTGGGGCCTGACGCGGCCCGGCGGTGCGGTTGGCGGTGCGCATGCCGGCTACCGCGTCTATGCCTGCGCCGACGGCCGCGTGGCGGTGTCGGCGCTGGAGCCGCACTTCGCCGAGCGCCTGGCTGCCGCGGCCGGGCTCGGTGTGGAGGCCGGCCAAGCGATGTTCCGCTCGTCCACCCACGCCGCGATCGCCGCCTTCCTGCGCACCCAAAGCCGCGCGCAGCTCGACGCGCTGGCGCGGGCAAGCGACCTGCCGCTGCACACGCTGGCCGACCCGGCGCTATCGAATTGATAGCTGCCTGCGCCCATGGAGCAAGCGGCATCGGTGTCGCGCCGCCGGGCAAGGCGCGCACCGGCACGTCCAGAGGATGCGCGACTACATCGCCGCCCGCCGCGCCCGCTAGCGTGGCCGCCACGCAGTCATTTCAGGAGCCTCCATGGACCCCCTCCCCACCCGCTCCACCGAAGCCGGCATGCCGGCCCAGCCGCTCACGCCGCAGGGCCTGGTGACGGTGCTGGCTGAAAAAACCGGCGTGATCGCGCCCGGCGCGTCGCTGACCCCGGAGTTGCGCGCCTTCGTCGACGAGATCGTGGGGCTGTGCGCGTCGGTCGCCGGCGAAAGCAGTTCTGCCGCCGAGGCCGGCGAACGGATCAGGGCCCGGCTCCGCGGCTGACCCGCGCTGCCGCCCGGGGCTACATCGCGAGCCGCTTCGGAAGGCGAAATCCGTGCCACCCGGCGTTGCGGCCACAGCCATCGCGGCGCAGCGCGGCCGTCCAAGGCCATGCGGAATCAGCGGGCCTTGCGTGCCACATCCCTCGGCACCTTGCCGCGCGGCGCCGTGCCGGTGACACGCGGCGGCAGACCGGTGTGCTGCGTCAGCAGCCGACCCTTCGTCACCGGCGACGACCTGACGGTTTCCGCCACGGCCGCGCCGCTCGAATTCTTGCGCCGCGCGCTGGTGTAGCTGCCGTCGCCGAGCGGCTGCCAGGTCGGGATCAGGTGCTGCTTGCCGTTGCCGATCAGGTCGGCGCGACCCATGGTCTTGAGCGCCTCGCGCAGCAGCGGCCAGTTGTTGGCGTCGTGGTAGCGCAAAAAGGCCTTGTGCAGGCGGCGGCGCTTGTCGCCGCGCACGATGTCCACCGTCTCGCTGTCGCGCGTGATCTTGCGCAGCGGATTCTTGCCGGTGTGGTACATCGTGGTCGCCGTGGCCATCGGCGACGGGTAGAAGGTCTGGACCTGGTCGGCGCGAAAGCCGTTCTTCTTCAGCCAGATCGCCAGATTCATCATGTCCTCGTCGCTGGTGCCCGGGTGCGCCGCGATGAAGTACGGGATCAGGTACTGCTTCTTGCCGGCTTCGGCCGAGAACTTCTCGAAGAGCTGCTTGAACTTGTCGTAGCTGCCGATGCCCGGCTTCATCATCTTGGTCAGCGGGCCCTGCTCGGTGTGCTCGGGCGCGATCTTCAGGTAGCCGCCCACGTGGTGCTG
>JAQGLP010000417.1 GCA_028292835.1 Variovorax sp. | reverse complement strand
CGCTTCGGCGGCGACTGGCTGCGCGCGCGCGTCGCGCCGGCCACCCTGCTGCGCGGCAGCGCCCTGCTGGCGGCGCTGGCCATGACCGGCGTGCTCCTGGCGCGCGATCCCCGGCTGGCGCTGGTGGGCTTTGCCCTGGTGGGCGTCGGGTTTGCCAACGTGATACCGGTGCTGTTCTCGGCGGGCAGCAGGGTGCCGGGCGTCGGCGCCGCGCAGGGCATCGCGGCGGTTTCCGCCGTGGCCTACCTGGGCTTCATGGCCGGGCCGCCCGTGATCGGCTTCCTGGCCCAGCTGACTTCACTGACGAGCGCGCTTTATCTCGTCGTCGCCTTCGCCATGGCGCTGGCACTGTCGGCGCGGCGCGCCGGCGGCTGAGGCGGCTGCGCCGGTGCGGGTCTTGAAAAGGAGGACCGGCCCGGCCGGCGCCAGGGACGATGACCCGTCAGCGCAGGGCCGGCGCGCTGCGGAGGGCGTGCACGCTCGCGTCAGCAAAGGCGGCGCCGAACTTCTTGGCCAGGCGCTCGGCCACGTTGTCGCGGCGCGTGTAGTCGATCACCTCCTCGGCCTTGATCACCTCGCGCGCCACATAGTCGAGGTTGCCCAGGTGGTCGGCCAGGCCGAGTTCAACCGCCTGCTGGCCGGTCCAGAACAGGCCGCTGAAGAGTCCCGGGGTGTCGGCCTTGAGCCTTGCGCCGCGGCCGGCCTTGACCACGTCGATGAACTGCGCGTGAATCTGCTCGATCATCTGCTGCGCATAGGCGCGCTGCGCATCGCTCATCGGGCTGAAGGGGTCGAGAAAGCCCTTGTTCTCACCCGCGGTCAGCAGGCGCCGTTCGACCCCGACCTTGCTCATGAGGCCGGTGAAGCCGAAGCCGTCCATCAGCACACCGATGCTACCCACCAGGCTCGCCTTGTCGACGAAGATCTGGTCGGTCGCCGAGGCGATGTAGTAGGCCGCCGAGGCACAGTTTTCCTCGACCACGGCGAAGATCGGCTTCTGGTGCTTGGCGCGCAGTCGCTTGATCTCATCGACGATGATGCCCGCCTGCACCGGGCTGCCGCCGGGCGAGTTGATGAGCAGCACGACCCCCTTGGCGCCCTCGTCCTCGAACGCGCTGCGCATGGCGGCCACCACGAACTCGGCGCTGGCTTCGGCCCCGCTGGCGATCTCGCCCTTAATTTCGATGGTGGCGGTATGGGCGGTCGTCTTGGCGGCGCCGGGCGTGGCGCGCGACAGTGCGAGCCAGGCGAGCGCGACGAAGAAAGCGAGCCAGCCGAGCCGCACGACCGTCTTCCAGCGCCGGCTGGCCCGTTGTTCGCGCAGCGACGCGAAAGCGAGCTTCTCGAGCGTGGCACGCTCCCAGCCGGGTTGTTGGGTGGGGTCGTTTTTCACTATGTTTTTTGTAGCATCGCCTCCAGACGGGACGGGCGTCGAGGGGTCGAAAGGCTCAAAACCTGCGGGCTCGGTGCGGTTCGGTTCGGTCATGTGGGGAAGACAAGCGGTTGCAGGTTCCAGTCAGTATGCCAGCGCACCACGCCAGCGTCTTCGCTCAAGCGGATTTTGACGAGTCCGCCGCGGCACGGTCCGCCAGCGCATGCGCCGGTCGCCGGCTGGTAGGCCGCCCCGTGCGTGGCGCACAGCAACCACTGGCCGCTGTCATCGAAGAAGCGGTCGGGTTGGAAATCCAGCTCCATCGCGACGTGCGTGCAGCGGTTCAGGTAGGCGTGGGCCACGCCCTCGAAGCGGATCGCGAAGGCGCGGCAGCTCTGGCCGGCATAGAGGACATCGAAGGGGACGGCCAGGCCGCCCTCGACCAGTTCGTCGGTGCCGCACAGCGCAAGGGCCTGGCTCATCAATGTGTCCTCATGCCGGGGCGATTTCGCGGGGCGACACCGTTCCGGGATGGCCCGGTTTCGCCAGGTCCTTCATGCATTCTCCAGCAACCAGTCCTCGAGCGCTGCGACCGAATGCGCGACAAAGCGCGGCCGAAGTCCGTCGAA
Source organism: Variovorax sp. (assembly GCA_028292835.1). GTDB lineage: Bacteria > Pseudomonadota > Gammaproteobacteria > Burkholderiales > Burkholderiaceae_C > Variovorax. The sequence goes on along the minus strand of JAQGLP010000417.1, from coordinate 2,938 downwards.
GGCGGTGTGCGGGTGCGCGCCGTAGCTCACGGCCACGCTGTCGCAGCCGGCGTTCTGCGCCAACTGCAGGTCGTGCGTGGTATCGCCGACCATCAGGGTGCGCCCAGGCGCCACGCCGAGCTCGGCCATGAGTTCGCGCAGCATGCGCGGGTGCGGCTTGCCGGCGGTCTCGTCGGCGGTGCGCGAGGCATCGAAGCGACCCTGCAGATCCACCGTGGCCAGCGCCTGGTCGAGCCCGGCGCGCGACTTGCCGGTGGCGACGGCCAGCCTGTGGCCGCGCGCGCGCAGCGCGTCGAGCATCGGCAGCACGCCCTGAAACAGCACCAGGTCATCGTGGTGCAGCAGGTAATGGTGGCGGTAGCGCGCGCCAAGCTCGGGGTATTTTTCCGGCGGCACGTCGGGGGCGGCATGCGCCAGCGCCTGGGTCAGCGCCAGGCCGATCACCCAGGCGGCCTGGCTGTCGCTTGGACGCGCGCCGCCGACATCGACCACGGCGGCCTGGATGCAGCGCACGATGATCTGCGCCGAGTCGTAGAGCGTGCCGTCCCAGTCGAAGGCGATCAGGTCGTAGCGGCGGGGTTTCAAGGAAGTCATTCGAGGTGGGGCGATGGGACTGCGGCAAGCGCCGGGAACACGGGTGGCGGCAGGATGGCGCGCAGTTCGGCCGGCAGACCGGTCTCCAGCGCCATCCTCTCGCCGCTGGCGGGGTGTGTGAAGCGCAGCCGCCAGGCATGCAGGAACATGCGCTTCAGGCCGAGCTTCTGCAGAGTGCGGTTGCGCTCGAACTGCCCGTATTTGTCATCCCCGGCGATCGGGTGCCCGGCCGAGGCCAGGTGCACGCGGATCTGGTGCGTTCGCCCGGTCTTGATGGTGACGGCCAGCAGGGTCATGGCCGTGGCGTCGCCCTGGAGCTGCAGCGGTGCTACCACCCTGACGAGCGTGACGGCGCGCATCGCATCGGGATGGTCCTTCGCGACCACGCGCACCCGGCGCTCTCCCGCGCCCGGCTCGCCGTCCGCGCCCGGCAGCAGGTACCTGGCGAGCGGCGCGTCGAGCACCTTGCGGTTGGCGGGCCAGGCGCCCTCGACCAGCGCCAGGTAGGTCTTGCCGGTCTCGCGTTCGCGGAACTGCTCCTGCAGGGCTGTCAGGGCGCTGCGCTTCTTCGCCACGAGCAGGATGCCCGAGGTCTCGCGGTCGAGCCGGTGCACCAGTTCGAGCAGCCGGGCGTCCGGGCGAGCCGCGCGCAGTTGCTCGATCACGCCGAAGCTCACGCCGCTGCCGCCGTGCACCGCCACGCCGGCCGGCTTGTCGATGGCCAGCAGCCAGTCGTCCTCGTGCAGCAGCGGAAATTCGCGCGCCGGCGCTGGCGCGGCGGCGGCCTGCTCGGGCCGGCTCGAGACGCGCACGGGCGGCAGCCGTAGCACGTCGCCCGCCGCGAGACGCGTATCGGCCGCGGCGCGCGCCTTGTTCACGCGTACCTCCCCCGAGCGGATGATCCGGTAGACGTGGGTTTTCGGCACGCCCTTGAGATGGCGGAACAGGAAGTTGTCGAGCCTCTGGCCGGCCGATTCGTCATCGACCGCGAGGAACTTGACGCTGGCCGACACCGGCTCGGCCGCCGGGGCCGCGACGCGGGGCATCGCACCTATAATGTTTTTCACCAGTGCGGTCGTGTAAGTGCTTGATCGAACATAAGTTTAGAGCACGAGCCGAAAGCACCGGAAAGGTCGATGCCGCTTTGTCGCGCGGCCTGCAAACCCCGCGCTCCAGCGCAAAGTGGCAGGCCCAGCAACAAAGTCAAGGCGACGCCACGAAACACCGATACGGAATACATGGCCGGCAGCCCCCTCTGCCGGCGGATCGAAGCGAGTCCTCTTGTGTTGATGCTGCTGATTCATTTGTGCCTGCGCTGGCTGCCGCCAGCAGCTTCGGGTATTGAATCGCCTCCAGCGCGCGCCGTCATTGCGCGAAACGCTATCGAAAAGATAGCAACTCAATACCGCACCGGGCTCGCCCCCTTCCATGCGCCCCTCCCCCGGTTGCCCGGCTGACGCTCGACAGGGCCGCCGGCATCGCCCGGTCGCCTGATCGTTCAGAGTCCGTCCGCATCCAGGGAACCGCGGCAATTCCCCTCGTTTCGCGTGCGCCGTCCGTGCATCGTGGGCTCGTCATGGGCCGCTCGTACGCATACTTATAAGGACAACGCATCATGAAACGGATGCTGATCAACGCCACGCAGGCCGAAGAACGCCGCTTGGCCATCGTCGACGGGCAAAAGCTCCTCGACTATGAAATCGAAATCGAAGGGCGCGAACAGCGCAAGGGCAACATCTACAAGGCGGTCGTGACGCGCGTGGAGCCGTCGCTCGAAGCCTGCTTCGTCGACTACGGCGAAGACCGCCACGGCTTCCTGCCCTTCAAGGAGATCTCCAAGCAGTACTTCGCCGAGGGCGTCTCCGCCAGCCAGGCCCGCATCAGCGAAGCGATCCGCGAAGGCCAGGAACTGGTCGTTCAGGTCGAAAAGGAAGAGCGCGGCAACAAGGGAGCGGCCCTCACCACCTTCATCTCGCTGGCCGGCCGCTATGTCGTGCTGATGCCCAACAACCCGCGCGGCGGCGGCGTGAGCCGGCGCATCGAGGGCGAGGACCGCGCCGAGCTCAAGGAGGCGATGGACCAGCTGGAATACCCCAAGGGCGCCAGCATCATCGCCCGCACGGCCGGCATCGGCCGCAGCGCGCCGGAACTCCAGTGGGACCTCAACTACCTGCTCAAGCTCTGGACCGCCATCGACGGCGCGGCCAAGGGCGCCAAGGGCGCCTTCCTGATCTACCAGGAATCCTCGCTCGTCATCCGCGCGATCCGTGACTACTTCAATCACGACATCGGCGACATCCTGATCGACACCGACGACATCTTCGAGCAGGCGCACCAGTTCATC
>JAQGLP010000381.1 GCA_028292835.1 Variovorax sp. | reverse complement strand
GTGCGCCGAAGCGCGGTCTGGCGTGGGCCTTGGCTACCACGCCGTCCTGCTCAGTCTGGCGGCTCTCGCCTCCGCATCTGAGGACGTACTGATTGCGCACTGCGAAGCCGTGAGCCAGGAGATCCCGCTGATCGGCTTCTACCTTCAGACCGTCGTGGGTGGTCCCGTGCTTTCGAGCGACTTCTGGCGCCGCTTCGCCCTGATCCCGAACGTGCTGGCCATCAAGGTGGCTCCCTTCAACCGCTACCGCACCCTCGACGTGGTGCGCGGGCTGGTGGAGGCGCGTGCCGAGGAACGGGTCTTTCTCTACACCGGCAACGACGACCACATCGTGCTCGACCTGGCCCTGCCCTTCACCGCCATGCGCGATGGCCAGGCCGTCGCCGTGCGCTTCCGTGGCGGCCTGCTCGGACACTGGTCGGTGTGGACCTCGAGCGCCGCCGCCCAGCTGCGGCGCATCAAGGCCGAGCTGGCCGCCGGCAGCGGCACCTTGAGCCCCGAGCTGCTGGCGCTCGATTCCCGCGTGACCGACTGCAACGCGGCGTTCTTCGACGTGGTCAACAACTTCCACGGCTGCATCGCGGGCTGCCATGAAGTGCTGCGCCGGCAGGGCCTGCTCGAAGGCATCTGGTGCCTCGATCCGGCCGAAGGGCTGGGCCCGGGCCAGGCGGCAGAAATCGACCGGGTCTACCGGCTGCACGGCGACCTGAGCGACGACGCCTTCGTCCGCGACAATCTCGCGCGGTGGCTGTCGTGAGCGCCGTGTCCGCGGCACTCGTCCCACCCGCAACCGGCGCGACACCCGGCAAGATACTGATACGCATGCGCAACCTGCGCAAGGTCTACAGGAAGAAGACCGAGGAATTCCTCGCTGTTTCCGACGTTTCGCTGGACATCCGCGAGGGCGACATGGTGTCGCTGGTCGGCCCGTCGGGATGCGGCAAGTCGACGCTGCTCAAGATCCTCGCCGGCCTGCACGGCCACGACGGGGGCACGCTGGAGATCGGCGGCGCCGGTGCCGCATTCAATCCGGGGCGCGACATCGGCATGGTGTTCCAGCAGCCCCTGCTGCTGAAGTGGCGCACCGTGCTCGAGAACGTCCTGCTGCCGGCCGACATCCTGGGGCTCGACCGCAAGGCCGCGGTCGCGCGCGCCAACGACCTGCTGGCGATGGTCGGACTGAGCGGCTCCGGCAACAAGATGCCCTACGAGCTGTCGGGCGGCATGCAGCAACGCGCCGCGATCGCCCGGGCCCTGATCCACGACCCCAAGCTGGTCCTGATGGACGAGCCCTTCGGCGCGCTCGATGCGTTGACGCGCGAGAAGATGAACCTCGAGATGCTGCGGATCTGGGAAGAAACGCGCAAGACCTTCGTCGTCGTCACGCACAGCATCCAGGAGGCCGTCTTCCTGGGCACGCACTGCGCGGTGCTGACGGCGGGACCGGCACGCATGGCCGATTTCTTCCCGATCGAGCTGCCCGAGCCCCGCCGCCTGCACATCAAGACCAGTGCCGGGTTCGGCGACTACGTGCGCCGGATCTACGACCTGCTCGGCGTCGAGTAATCGGGCCTCTCGGCGTTTTCGCCGGGCGACACCATCGCCACATGGCCTCCGCCCTCGGTGTCGATCACCCTCACGAGATCGGGAAACCTTTCCAGGAAAAGCGTGAAGCTGCCGCAGTCGAGCGCGCGCTCGTCGAAGGCCGGCATCAGGCGTTTCATCAGCGATTTGAGGGCCCCGCGATGCACGTGGTTCTCGCCCTGGCGCGCCACCAGCTGGGTCAGCGACTTGACGAGGGTGTCGCGGGCCTCCTCGACGGAGAGGGACCTGGAAAAGGCGTCCTCGGCCGCGGGAGCCATCGACGGAACGTCCGTGACCGGCGACCGCAGCGGCGCGGGGCCTGCGCCCGACGCGTCGTCGGCAAGCCCCGATGCACCGGCCATCGCCGCCGATTCACTCTCCGCGTTCAGCCTGACCAGCGAGCTGTAGAACCTGAACTCGTTGCAACTCGCGATCCAGAAGCGGTTGGCGTTGCGCTCGACGCCCACGCCAGCGATGAACTTGCCGGCCTGCTTGACCTTTTGCGCCAGGCTGATGAAGTCGCTGTCGGAGGACACCACCACGATGTGCGTCAGGTGCGGATGCCGGTGCAGATCGTCCAGCGCATCCAGCGCCATGCGGATGTCGGCGCTGTTCTTCATGTTGGCGCCCCGCGGGAACATCTGGATCAAATCGATCCCGGCCCCGTTGAGCGCATCGCGGTAACGCGAGAAGAACTGCCAGTTGCCGTAGGCGCGGTTGATGATGACATCGCCCAGCGAGGCCGCGTAGTCCACCACCGGCACCACGTCGGCCACCGGCGCCTGCACGCTCATGCGGTGCTCGCGGTAATAGTCGGGCCCGAACTCCTGATCGGTCAGGACCGCATGCAGATTCTCGAAATCCCAGTAGATCGCGACTTTGGCCGCATCGCCGTTCAACGCCGTCATCCCGGATTCATTGAACCAGCCTGGCGCCGGTCTTGGCCTGCAGCGCCTCGAAGCTGACGCCGGGCGCCAGTTCGACGACTTTCAACCCCTCGGGCGTCACGTCCATCACGGCCAGGTCGGTGATGATGCGGTCGACCACGCCCACGCCGGTCAGCGGGAGGGTGCACTGCTCCAGGATCTTCAGGTCCTCGGTGCCGTCCTTCTTCTTCGCGACATGCTCCATCAGGATGATGACGCGCTTGACGCCCGCCACCAAGTCCATCGCGCCGCCCATGCCCTTGACCATCTTGCCGGGGATCATCCAGTTGGCGAGGTCGCCCTTCTCGCTCACCTGCATGGCGCCGAGAATGCTCAGGTTGATCTTGCCGCCGCGGATCATCGCGAAGCTGTCGTGGCTGCCGAAGATGGCGCTGCCGGGCAGCGTGGTCACGGTCTGCTTGCCGGCGTTGATCAGGTCGGCGTCGACCTGGTCCTCGGTCGGGAACGGACCGATGCCGAGCATGCCGTTCTCGCTTTGCAGCCAGACCTCCTTGTCGCCGACGAAGTTGGCCACCAGCGTCGGGATGCCGATGCCGAGGTTGACGTAGAAGCCGTCCTCGAGTTCCTGCGCCGCGCGCGCGGCCATCTGGTCTTGGGTCCAGGGCATGTCAAATTCCTTCCTTGTTGCTGGCGGGCACGGTCGGCGCCGGCACTTCGCTGCCGGCGGCGGCCAGGGCGATGGCGGCCTGCGCCTCGACCTTGGCGGCGACGGCATCGACCGGCGCGGCGGCGCTCACGGTGCGCTTCTCGATGCGTTTCTCAGGATGTGCGTTGAGCACGATGCGATGCACGTAGATGCCCGGCAGGTGGATGTCGTCGGGCGCGATCTCGCCCACCTCGACGATGCGCTCCACCTCGGCGATGCAGACCTTGCCAGCCATGGCGGCGGCCGGGTTGAAGTTGCGCGCCGTCAGGCGAAAGCGCAGGTTGCCCGACCTGTCGGCCACGTCGGCCTTGACCAGCGCCACGTCCGGCACCAGCGAGCGCTCCATGACGTAGGTCTCGCCGTCGAACTCGCGCAGTTCCTTGCCCTCGGCGACCTGCGTGCCGACGCCGGTCTTGGTGAAGAAGGCCGGGATGCCGGCGCCGCCGGCGCGCAGCTTCTCGGCGAGCGTCCCCTGCGGGGTGAACTCCAGCTCCAGCTCGCCCGCCAGGTACTGGCGCTCGAACTCCTTGTTCTCGCCGACGTAGCTGGCGATCATCTTCTTGATCTGGCGCGTGCCCAGCAGCCTGCCGAGGCCGAAGCCGTCGACGCCCGCGTTGTTCGAGATGCAGGTCAGGTCCTTGACACCCGAATCGTGCAGCGCGTCGATCAGCGCCTCGGGAATGCCGCACAGGCCGAAGCCGCCGACGGCGAGCGTCTGGCCGTCGGCCACGACGCCCTTGAGCGCCGCGTCGGCGGAGGGATAGATCTTGTTGGCCATGGTTCCTCGTTGGATGATGGTTGAAGCCGAGCCCGCGACGATACTACGGACCGCCCCGACAGCCTCCGGCGATGCCATGCCGACAGTTCCACGCAAGGTGCCTGTGAAATAATTCGGCTTACTCCTGGGCACGATGGACGAGCCGGGCCGCTTCATTTTTCCAAAGGTTCCGACATGGACGTGCGACGGCGAAACAATGTTCAGGTGACAGGCACCGGCCCCCGCACCATGGTCTTCGCGCACGGCTTTGGCTGCGACCAGCACATGTGGCGCCTTCTGGCGCCGGTGTTCTCGCAGCGCTACAGGACCGTGCTGTTCGACCTGGTGGGCAGCGGCATGTCGGACCTGTCCGCCTACGACCGGGACAAATACGGTTCGCTGCAGGGCTACGCGCACGATCTGCTGGAGATTCTGGACGAGGTTGCCGAGGGCCCGGTCGTTTTCGTCGGGCACTCGGTCAGCGCGATGATCGGCATGCTGGCCGACCTCAAGGCACCGGGACGGTTCGCAGCCCACATCATGGTCGGGCCCTCGCCCTGCTACATCAACGACGGCGCCTATGTCGGGGGCTTCACGCGCGGCGATATCGAGTCGCTCCTCGACACGCTCGAGAGCAACTACCTCGGATGGTCGAGCACGATGGCGCCCATCATCATGGGCGCGCCGGGACAGCCGGAGCTGGGCGCCGAGCTCACCAACAGCTTTTGCCGCACCGACCCGGACATCGCCCAGCACTTTGCCCGCGTTACCTTCATGTCCGACAACCGGGCCGAGCTGCCTGCGCTCCGGACCCCGACACTGATCCTGCAGTGCAGCGACGACCTGATCGCACCACGCTCGGTCGGCGACTACCTGCACCAGGCCCTGCCGCACAGCACCTTGCGCGTCATCGAGAACGTGGGCCACTGCCCGCACCTGAGCACACCGGGCACCTGCAGGGACGCGATGAACGAATTCCTCCAAGCGACGCTTGAGAGCTGAGGCGATGCCGGCAGCTGGCAACGGGCTGCCCGGCGTGCAAGCGCTCTTCGACAACGCGGCCTGCGGCCTGCTGCTGACCCGCCCCGACGGGACCATCCTGCGCGTCAACCAGACCTTCTGCGAGTGGCTCGGCTACCGCCAGGACGAGCTCCTGGGGCAGCGCCGGGTGCAGGACCTGCTCACGATGGGCGGGCGCATTTTTCACCAGACGCACTGGGCCCCTCTGCTGCAGATCCAGGGGTCGATCGCGGAGGTGAAGCTCGACGTCGTGCACCGCGCGGGCCACACCGTCCCCCTGATACTGAACGCGGTGCGCCGCGAGCACCCGGAGGGCATCTTCCACGAGCTTGCGGTCGCGGTGGCGCTGGACCGCCATGCGTACGAGCGCGAGCTGCTCAATGCCCGAAGACACGCGGAGGAGCTGCTGGCGAAGCAGCAGCAGGCCCAGGGCGCGCTGGCACTCGCAAAGGCGCGGCTGCGCCTGGCTCTCGAATCCGCACATCTGCTGGTGTGGGATGTCGACCCCGCTACCGGCGAGCGGCGCTACGAGGACGGCGTGGCGCGGCTGCTGGGGTTCGACGCCCCGCGCGCGGTGGGCGAGCGCCAGTATGCCGACGCCATCGACACGGCCGACCGGGAACGCGAGGCGCTCGCGTTCTCGCAGGCGACGGACCCGTCGCGCCCCCACCAGGTCTACGGCTGCGTCTACCGGCTGGCGGGTGCCGATGGCGTGCAGCGCACCATCAGCTCGTCGGGGCAGGGCTTCTTCGACGCGAACGGCAAGCTGCTGCAGTTCGTCGGCGTGCTGCAGGACGTCACGGAACTCAGCCGCCAGCGCGCCGCCGCGGAGGACCGGGCGCTGCTGGCCGAGCAGATGGTGGGCATCGTCAGCCATGACCTGCGCAATCCGCTGTCGGCCATCCAGATGGGCGCGCAACTGCTGGCGCGCCGCGAACTCATGCCCAATCAGCTGCGGGTGGTCGGCCACATCGCCACCGCTGCCAACCGTGCGCAGCGCCTGATCGAAGACCTGCTCGACTTCACGCTGGCACGCGTCGGCGGCGGCCTGCGGCTGACGCCCGCGCCCATCGACCTGCACCAGCAGGTGTCGGACAGCGTGGAGGAACTGGCCTTGACGTTTCCACAGCGCCAGCTCGAACACCTGCGCATCGGCGAGGGCAACTGCGCGGCCGACGCCGACCGGCTCGCCCAGCTCATCGGCAATCTGGTCGCCAACGCGATGGCGTACGGCGCCGCAGACCGTCCGGTCCGCGTCATCTCCAGCATCGAAGCCAGGACTTTCGCCGTGGCCGTACACAATTGCGGGGTGCCGGTGCCGCCGGACCTGTTGCCCGGCCTGTTCGACCCCATGACGCGGGGCGCCGAGGTCGGGAGCGCGGGGCGCAGCGTCGGGCTGGGCCTGTTCATCGTGCGCGAAATCGCACGCGCGCACCAGGGCGAGGTGGACGTGACGTCCAGCGAGCGCGACGGCACGACCTTCACGATCCGGTTCCCGCGCGGTGCGGACGAGGCGCGCTGAGGCTACGGACGCGCAGGGCCGGCCTTGCGGAACGTCAGGTTGATGCGGCAGCGCCCGGTCAGCGGATGCGTGCCCTCCGCCAGCGGCAGCACGCCATGGTGATGCAGCCGCGCCGGGCCGCCCCACACGACCACGTCGCCATGCGCCAGCGGCACGCGGCGCGCCTTGTGCGCCCGGGTGGCGCCGCCGAAGAGGAACACCGCTGGCAAGCCGAGCGAGACCGAGACGATCGGCTGGTCGAAATCGCGCTCGTCGCGGTCCTGGTGCAGTGACAGCCGGGCACCGGGCTCGTAGCGGTTGATCAGGCAGGCGTCGGGCGCGAAACCGTCGAACCCGGCCCCAGCGGCCATCTGCGCGGCAAATCGTGCGAACGAGGCCGGCATGGGGGGCCACGGCCGGCCGCTGTCGGGGTCGCGCGGGTCGTAGCGGTAACCGCCTCGGTCAGCGACCCAGCCGAGCGCACCGCAGTTGCTCATCGCGACCGACATGCGAAATCCGCCCGGCGTGACCATGTGGCGCCACGGCGCCCGCGCCAACACCTGTTGCCGCAGGTCCGCCAGCAGCATGGCCGCGTCATCGAGCGCGCGGCCGCGCAGCACGACGGCGCCGGGGCCGAGCGGCAAGGACGACGAGACGGCCGCAGTCCCCTCCTCCCGCCGGACTTCCGCATCGTCCTCGAACAGGTCGCGCGTCATCGCAACGGCCTCGGGTCGCGCCCCTTCATGCGCTCCCCTCGCGTTCCAGCAGCGCGCGCTTGCGCTCGACGCCCCAGCGGTAGCCCGAGAGCCCGCCATCGTTGCGCACCACGCGGTGGCAGGGGATCGCGACCGCGAGCGTGTTGGCGCCGCAGGCCTGCGCCACCGCCCGCACCGAGCGCGGTGCGCCGATGCGCCGTGCGATGTCGGTGTAGCTCGCGGTCCGGCCGGCCGGCACCTCTCCGAGCGCCTGCCACACGCGCTGCTGGAAGGCAGTGCCGCGCACGTCGAGCGGCAGGTCGAGCCCGACGCCGGGCGCCTCGACGAGGCCGACCACCTTGGCGACCCACTGCTCGAATTCGGCATCGCCACCGACCAGGCGGGCCTGCGCGAAGCGGTCCTGCAGCTCGCGCGCCAG
>JAQGLP010000337.1 GCA_028292835.1 Variovorax sp. | reverse complement strand
TCCGACCACGAAATGAACCGCACCTTCAACAACGGCATCGGCATGGTGGCGGTGCTGGACGCGGCCGAGGCGAGCGCCTGCGCGGCCACCCTGCGCGCCGCCGGCGAGACGGTCTACGAGATCGGTGTCATCGCCGAGCGCGGCGAAGGCGCGGCCGTGGTCGTGGCCTGAGCCAGCGCGCCGCGGGTCCAGCCGTCTGTCACGAGATGGGTGCGTCGCCGAAGCAATCCCGGACCCTCTTGCGCACGGGTGTCGTCGCACAGGCCCTGCGCGCTCCCGAGCCCGTGGCGCCCGTCGCGCACTCTCTGGTGATCGCCAGCCACGTGCTGATCACCGCCGGGCTGTTGCTGGTCATGTGGCAGGGCCTGCTGCCCGGCCTGCTGTGCGTGTGCATCGGCTTCCTGGGAACCCGCTGGCTGGCGCGCGGGCTCGACAACGCACTCTGGCGCCTGCGCACGGTGCCGACACGCCAGGGCGCGTCGTCGCTGCCGCGCGTCGTCGCCGGCCTGCTGGTGATGCTGGCGCCGCTCGGCCTGCTGCTGCTGGGCCTGTCGCAGGCGCGCGAATCGGTGCTGGATGCGCCGCAGCAATACCGGGAACTGCTCGACTACATCGCGCGCACCGTGCTCGAACTGCGCCTGAAGCTGCCGCCCGACATCGCCGTCTACCTGCCCGAGGGCGCCGCCGAGGTGCAGCGCATGCTTGCCAACTACCTGCGCGCGCAGGCGGGCGCGCTGGCGGTGACGGGCCGCGCCTGGCTCGGCGGCCTGCTGTTCGCCTATGTCGGGCTCATCATCGGCTCGCTTGCCGCCATCGCCGCGCTCGCCGCCGCCAGCCGCGCTCCGGTGGTGCGGCGCCCGCTGGCCGCGCAGTTGCGCCAGCGCATCACGCGCTTTGGCGACACCTTCGGGCAGATCGTGGCGGCGCAGTTCTGGATCGCCGCCTTCAACGCGCTGCTCACGGCCGTGTTCCTGCTGTTCGTGCTGCCCGCCTGGGACCTGCGGCTGCCCTACACGACGGCCCTCATCACGCTGACCTTCGTGGCCGGGCTGGTGCCGATCGTGGGCAACCTGCTGTGCAACGCGGTCATCACCGTCGTGGGGCTGTCGGTGTCGCCCCTGGCGGCGCTGGCCTGCCTGGGCTTCCTGATCCTCATCCACAAGGCCGAGTATCTGATCAACGCCAAGGTGGTGGGCCGCCGCACCCAAATGGCGGTGTGGGAACTGCTGGCTGTGATGTTCATGGCCGAGGCGGTCTACGGTCCGGCCGGGCTGGTGGCCGCCCCCCTGTTCTACGCCTACTTCAAGAAGGAACTGCAGGCGGCGCATCTGGTGTGACGGGTGTGCCGGTCATGGCCCATCGGACAATGTCCTGATTTGATGGGTTTCGGTCCTTCCGAGGACGGACAAAGGGTTCGCAGCGCGCGACACTGGGACACCTCAACCCTTCCATCCTGCGGGAAAGCGCCATGAAAACCTGTCTCATAGTGATCGATGCCCAGGAGTCCTTTCGTCACCGCCCCTACTTCACGCGACGCGATCTGGCGCCCTACCTGGCTGCGCAGAACGCGCTGATCGAAGGGTGTTCGCAGGCGGGCGTGCCGATCGTGCGCGTATGGCATGTCGATGCACCGGCCACGGCCGACAACCCCTTTGCCGTCGAGTCCGGACACGTCCGTCCGCTCGAAGGGCTGGCCGCCTTCGAGGCGGCGGCCACGTTCACCAAGCAGCGTCACAGCGCGCTGGTCCGCACCGGCCTGGACGCATGGCTCGCGCAGCACGGCATCGGCCGCCTGATCGTGAGCGGCATCCGCACCGAGCAGTGCTGCGAGACCACGACCCGCCACGCCTCCGACCTGGGCTGGGAAATCGATTTCGTGGTCGACGCGACGCTGACCTTCGACATGGTGCAACCCGACGGCCGTCCCCTCGGCGCCGCCGACATCAAGGCGCGCACGGCGACCGTGCTCGACGGCCGGTTCGCCCGGGTGTGCAGTGTGGCGCAGGCGCTCGAGCGCGCCGGCGCGGCGGTCGCGGCCTGAGTCCTGGCCGGGCATGAACACGCCGGGCACGACGACGGGGCCGCCCATCCGGGTCGTGTTCGTGCTGCTGCCTCACAGCCTGGTGCTTGACTGGGCGGGCCCTGCGGAGGCCTTGCGCATCGCCAACCAGCGCTTGCGCGCCAGCGGCCATCGCGAGCGCTTCGCGATCGAATTCGTCTCGCCGAGCCCGACCGCGACCGGTTCCGTGGGCATCACGCTCGCCGGGCTGGCCACCCTGCCGACGCACTGGGCCGGTCCCGCCTGGGTGGTGCTGGTCGGCAGGCCGGGGAGCACCGTGCCGGTGGCCGACGACGACACGCAGGCGTTGCTGCAGTGGTTGCGCGGCCAGCGCTTCGAGCGCGGGCGTCTGGAACTCGTCACCGTTTGCGCCGGCGCCCTGCTGGCCGCGCATGCCGGCGTGCTGGCCGGCCGGCGCGCCACCACCCATCACCATCACCTGGAAGAACTGCGCCGGGTGGCGCCGCGTTGCGATGTGGTGGCCAACCGCGTCTTCGT
>JAQGLP010000332.1 GCA_028292835.1 Variovorax sp. | reverse complement strand
CACGCTGGCCAACCTGCGCGCGCTCATCACGCTCGATCCGCCGCGCGCCGTGGCGATGCTCGACCGCCTCAACAGCTACCTGCGCGTGACGCTCGCCGGCTCGCGCGCGCTGTCGCATCCGCTGGCGGCCGAGTTCGACCGGCTCGGCGACTACCTGGAGCTGATGTCGGTGCGCATGGGCGAGCGCCTGAGCTACGCGCTGGAGCTGCCCGAGGCGCTGCGCGACGCGCCGGTGCCGCCGCTGCTGCTGCAGCCGCTGGTGGAAAACGCGATCCGCCACGGGCTGGAGCCGAAGGTCGAGGGCGGGTGTGTCACGGTGCGCGCCTCCCGTCGCCCGGGCGGCCCGGCCGGCGCGAACCCTCCGGGAGAGCTGCTGGTCATCGAGGTAAGCGACACGGGCGTGGGCCTGTCGCCTGCGGGCTCCGCGCCCGGTGCGCCCGAAGCCGGCCGCGGCTTCGGTCTCGCCCAGGTGCGCGAGCGGCTGGCGGGCCTGTACGGCGACCGCGGCGCTATCGAATTGACGGCTTGCTCCGCAGGCGGGACGTGCGCCACGGTCAGTTTTCCCCTGGGAGCGCGGGCATGAGCCGCCCCACCGCCCTGATCGCCGAGGACGAGCCGCTGCTGGCGCGCGCCCTGCAGGCCGAGCTGGCGCAGGCGTGGCCCGAGCTGGACGTGGTTGCGCGCATCGGCGACGGGCACGGCGTCGTCGCGGAAGCGCTGCGCCTGCTGCCCGACGTGCTGTTCCTCGACATCCGCATGCCGGGCCAGGATGGCCTGGCCGCCGCCGCCGAGCTGGCGGAATGCTGGCCGGTGGAACGCGCCGCGCTGCCGCAACTGGTGTTCGTGACCGCCTACGACGAGTACGCGGTGCGCGCCTTCGAGGCCCAGGCGGTCGACTACGTGCTGAAGCCGGTGCAGCCCGAGCGCCTGCGCAGGACGACGGCACGGCTGCGCGCGGCGCTGGCGGCGCGGGAACCCGCCGCGCCGCCTGTCCAGGGCGCTGTCCTGCCCCCTGCCGAGGATGGCAGCGCCGATGCCATCGGCCGCACCCGCCTGGACGCCCGCGCGAACGAGGCCCTCGAAGCCACCCTGGCCGAGTGGCGCCGCATGCTGTCGTCCGCCAGCGGCATGTGGCCCGCCCTGCCAAGCGCGCCGGGCAGTCCGCCCGCCGCCCCGCTGCTCAGGCTGATCGCCGCCAGCGAAGCCGGCAGCGCCGGCGCCACGGTGCGCATGGTGCCGGTCGAGGAGGTGCAGTACTTCGAGGCCGCCGACAAGTACGTGCGCGTGCTGACGGCCGGACACGAGTACCTGATCCGTACGCCACTGCGGCAGTTGCTGCCGCAGCTTGATCCGCAAAGCTTTTGGCAGGTGCACCGTGCCGTGGTCGTCAATACCGCCGCCATCGACGCGGTGCGGCGCGACGAAGCGGGCAGACTGCATCTTGTTCTCAAGGGCCGCTCCGAAAAACTCGCGGTGAGCCGGCTCTTCGGACACCTGTTTCGTGCCATGTAGCCGCCGACCCGTCCACTACGCCCCAAGCAAAAAGCCGACCCCGAAGGGCCGGCTTTGTTCATCCAGATCGCCGAGGGTCGCAGCGGTGGCGCCTTGCCCGCTCAGGATGACAGGGGGAGTGAGCAATGCCGCACGTCAGTCGCGATGTCCTTCACCGCGCTCCCAGCCGCGGTGTCCCTCACCACGCTCCCAGCCGCGGCGTCCGTCACGATCCCATTCGCGCTCGCCATGGCGGTGTCCGCGGTAGTAGCCCGGGCTGGGGCCGTAGTACACCGGTGCCGGCGGCGCATAGTAGACCGGGGCCGGCCGGTAGACCGGCGGCGGCGGACGGTAATACACGGGCGGCGGCGGGGCATAGTAGACCGGCGCCGGGGCCGAATACACCGGGGCGGGCGCGTAGTACACCGGCGGATTCGCCACGCCGACCGCGATGCCGGGAGCGCTGACGCCCACCGACCAGTTCACGCCCTGGGCGCTGGCGGTCGAGACGGCGCCGAGCGCACCCAGGGCCAGCGCGCCGACGGCGGCCCATTTAAAAAAGCTTGAAGAATTGAGGCTCATGATCCGAGAACTCCTTTTGATGGAAGGCGAGGCTCGCCCGTGCCTGTATTGAACGTGCCGCTGCCCAGCGGCGTGCACGCTCCAACGTGAAGTAAGTTGCAGCATGTAACAGGGGAAAACCCGCCCCTAGAATCCCCGCATGACTTCTCCCACAGACAAAAGCGACGCAAAAAGCGGCACGCCTCCGAGCAACTTCTTGCGCCATGTGATCGAGAGCGACCTTGAAAAAGGCACCTACAACCAGCGCTGCTGGGGTGGCTCGCCCGGCGACGCCGAGCACCACGCGCGCGGCATCGTCGACCCGGCCAAGGTCCGCCTGCGCTTTCCGCCCGAGCCCAACGGCTATCTGCACATCGGCCACGCCAAGAGCATCTGGGTTAACTTCGAGCTGGCGAAGGCCTACGGCGGCGTGTGCCACCTGCGCTTCGACGACACCAACCCCGAGCGCGAGGAGCAGGAGTACGTCGATGCCATCCGCGACGCCGTCAAGTGGCTCGGCTACGACTCGCTGCTGGCCGACGACCCCGTGCGGCCCGGCACGCCCGCCGACCATGTCTACTTCGCCAGCGACGACTTCGACTTCATGTACCGCGCGGCCGAGTACCTGATCGAAGCGGGCCTGGCCTACGTCGACGAGCAGACGCCCGAGGAGATGCGCAGCAACCGCGGCGACTTCAACACGCCCGGCACCGACAGCCCGTTTCGCAGCCGCCCACCCGCCGAGAACCTGGCGCGCTTTCGCGCCATGCGGGACGGCCAGCTCGACGACGGCGCCGCCGTGCTGCGCGCCAAGGTCGACATGGCGAGCCCCAACATCAACATGCGCGACCCGGCGCTCTACCGCATCAGGCGCGCCACGCACCACAACACCGGCGACAAGTGGTGTATCTACCCGATGTACACCTACGCGCACCCGATCGAGGATGCGCTGGAGAACATCACCCACAGCCTGTGCACGCTGGAATTCGAAGACCAGCGGCCGTTCTACGACTGGCTCCTGTCCCATCTGGCACAAGGCGGCCTCATCACCACACCGCCCCCGCGCCAG
>JAQGLP010000537.1 GCA_028292835.1 Variovorax sp. | reverse complement strand
AGGCCTATTTGCCGATGCCGAGTGGGTTCGGGACGCAAGACGACCGCGGCGTGGCGATGTATGGCGCCTACGCCATGCGGGCTCAGTTTCCGGACATTCTTGCCCCGACGCTCCGAGGTATGGTCGGGGTCATCCATCGGGTTGAGGCGCAAATCGAGGGACTGGAAGAGGGCAAGCCGCTCTCCTACCTGTGGGAAGCCGCCACGCTTGATGGTCTGCCGCTTGAGGCTCTGCACCGCAGGATCACCGGCGAAGTGCTGCTGATGGGTCGGTATGGCCTGCTGACCGACGTCTCGGCCGAGGGTGGGCAGCCATACCTGGCCGGATATTCGACCGAGAGCCTGATCAATTGGTCAGATCAGCGGGACTTCTTCGTGCTCGACGAGAGCGGACTGAAGCGCGAGAAGTTCGACTGGCAGGAGTTCAAGCGGTATCGCGTCCTCGAACTGATCAACGGCAAGTACACCGCGGAACTTTACGATGGACAGGGCGCCGATGCGCCGCAGGGCGCGTTCGAACCATCCCTAGCCGGCGGCAAGAAGCTCGAGGAAATCCCGTTCGTCGTAATCGGCCCGCGGGATCTCGCAGTTCGTCCGGACGAGCCGCCGCTGATCGGAGTGGCGCGGGCCAGCCTGGCGCTCTACCGGCTGGACGCGGACTACCGGCACCAGTTGTTCAGCACCGGCCAAGAGACTTTTGTGGTCATCAATGGAGACGCGCCATCGGCTGTCGGGTCCGGCGTGATTATTACGCTCAAGGGCGAGCAAAGCATTACGCCTGATGCCAAGTATGTGTCACCAACCGGCAAGGGGATTGAGGCACACCGTACCGCCATACAGGACGAACGCAATAATGCGGTCGCCTCCGGCTCCTCCCTGTTCGATAACGAGCAGGGGCAGGGCGAGTCCGGCGAGGCCCGCAAGCTCCGCCTCGGTGCCCAGCGGGCCACGTTGACGTCAGTTGCACTGGCAAGCGCCGCTGGCCTCGAGCGGGCGCTGCGATACGCTGCCATGTTTGTCGGGCAGAACCCGGATGAGATTGTGGTCAAGCCAAACTTGCAGTTTGTCGACCAGGTCATGAACCCGCTCGATGCGGCCAACCTGGTGAAGGTCTGGCAGGCCGGCGCCATCTCGAAGCTGACGCTGTACGAGAACTTGCAGCGCGGCGAGGTTGCTTCGTCGGAGCGCACCTTTGAAGAGGAAGAATTGCTGATTGCGGAAGATCAGCAAGGCATGGACTTAACGCCGGAAGCGCCGACGGACCCGGTCACGGGGCTGCCGGTCGATCCGAACGCGCCGCCGATCGCGGCCTAGCACAGAACGCAAATTCATCTATTCGGCCCGCCAAGCTGCGGGCTTTCACCATGCCTGCAACGCAGGCGCACAAAGGAGGGGCCAGTGGCTCTCAAAGCAGTTTACGACACCGAAGACGCAATTCCGGAAGCCCATCGCGATCTCTATGTCGCCAAGGACGGCAAGCACGTCCTCGAAGTCGAGGGGATCGAGACACACCCCGCCACGACGGCGCTGAAGAACGCACTCGATCGCGTGAAGGTCGAGAAGCGCACCCTGACCGAGAAGTTGGCGGCCGCCGAAATGCGGATGGACGGCCTGCCGGAAGACTTCACGGCTGAGGAATATGCAAGGCTCAAGGAAAGCGCTGGCGACGGGGCCAACATTGATGCTCGCCTGACCGCGCAGCGCACGCAGCTCGAGGCCAAAGCCGCTGCGGACCTGAAGAAGAAGGACGAACGGCTCGTTCTGGTAGAAGGCGCGCTCAAGCGTAAGTCGATCGACGACGGCCTGACCCAGGCGCTGGTCGACGCCGGCATTGACCCCAAGCACCTCAAACTGGTGAAGGGCTATCTCGCACCGCGCGTGAAGATCGAGGAAGAGGACGGTGAGTTCTCCGCTGTCGTCGACACAGAGATCAACCCGCACATGCCTCTCGGCGAATTCATCAAGTCGTGGGCCGGTACCGACGAGGGCAAGGAATACATCGCCAAGCCGACGGGCGGCGGCGCTCCGGGCTCCGACTCCCGCAAGGGCGAGGTCAACCCGTGGGCAAAGGAGACGGCCAATCTGACCCAGCAGGGGCAGGTGGTCACTGCGGACCCGGCCAAGGCCCGGCGCCTGATGAAGGCCGCCGGCAAGTCCGATCTCGAAATTCAGGCGGCAGGAGTAGCCGCCTAACTCCTCGCGGCAGTGCCGCACCGAAACGACCTAATCGCAGCCGGGCCAGTGGCCGGTTGATTTCTCAGGAAACCAGCCAGCAACAGGAGATATCCTCATGGCTTCGACCAAGATTGCCGACGTTATCGTTCCCTCGGTGTTCAATCCCTACACCGTCCAGCGCACCACCCAGCTTTCCGAACTTTTCAATTCCGGCATCATCGCGACGGTGCCCGAGCTGAACCTGCTCGGTCAGCGCGGCGGCACCACCATCGCCATGCCGTTTTGGAACGACCTGACCGGCGCGGAAGAGATCCTGTCGGACACCACCCCGCTCGGTGTCGACAAGATCACCTCGGCGCAGGACGTCGCCGTGCTGCACGCTCGCGGCAAGGCGTGGGGTGTCAACGATCTCGCCAAGGCCCTCTCGGGCTCCGACCCGATGGCCGAGATCGGCGACATGGTCGCCATGTACTGGGCCCGCCGCTGGCAGATCATGCTGATCTCCGAGCTCAAGGGCATCTTCGCCGGCTCCACCCTGAACGCCAACAAGTCGGACATCTCCGGCAACTCCGGCGACGCCGCGGTCGTCAGCTCCGACACCATCGTCGACGCCATCTACAAGCTCGGCGACGCGGCCGGAGGCCTGTCGGCATTCATCATGCACTCGGCGGTCGTGGCCAAGCTGGTGAAAGACGACCTGATCGACTACGCGCTGGACTCCCAGGGCATGCCGACCATCCCGACCTATCTCGGCAAGCGGGTGATCGTGGATGACGGGATGCCCGTTTCGTCGGGCGTCTACACGTCCTATCTGTTCGGCCAGGGAGCAATCGGCCTGGGCGAGGGCAACGCCCCGGTCCCGACCGAGACCGACCGCGACTCGCTGCAGGGTGAGGACATCCTGATCAACCGTCGCCACTTCGTGCTGCACCCCCGTGGCGTAAAGTGGGTCGGTACCCCGGCTGGCGTTTCCCCGACCAACACCGAACTGGAGAATGGGGCCAACTGGACCCGTGTCTATGACGCCAAGAACGTCAAGATCGTCCAGTTCACCCACAAGATCGCCTGATCATAGCGGCGGGCTCCGGCCCGCCCTTTCATCCCTCATTTGAAAGGATCCCGCTATGGCGGCAGTCACCATCAAACGCGGCCGGACCGGGTCGAAGTCGCTGAAGGCGGCGATCGACGCGTCCGACGTGCTTTCCTCGTATGCGGTTGCCGGTCTCCCGGCCGCCGCGTCGAACACCGGAAAGCTCGTCTACTGCTCGAATGGAGCAACCGGCACCGCGTGCCTTGCGTACAGCAACGGCACCAACTGGCTTCGCATCACCCTGGGTGCTGCGGTTGCTGCATCGTAACGGGAGGAAACCGGAAATGGGTTTGTCTTCATTCAATCGGATGCGCCGCGAGCGCAACGGCGTCGAGAAGATCGAGGCCGAGCGGTTCAAGAACTGGAACGAGGCGCACCACAAGGCGCGCGACGCCCAGGCTGATGCCGTCGACACCAACGACAAGCTGAATGCGAAGGCTGCCAAGGCGGAAGCCGCGGCGGTCAAGGCGATTGGCGCGAAGGTCGAAGCCGGCCTGACCTCCGGCGACAAGAAGGGCGGCGTGATCGATCAGCCCCTGCGTGAGGATCACGCAGCGGAGATCGCCGGGCGCAATATCGAGGACGTGCAGGAGCCGAAAGACCCCATCGCACGCCGCGAGGAGCGCATCCCCGACGGCACCGCGAACGAGGAGCTTGTGCCTCATACGCAGGTCGATCGTCCCGGCCCGACGGCTGAAATGGTCGAGGCTGCTCACGTCGAATCCGGTCTGCCGGCGGCTGACGATGGCAGCGAGAGCGTGGCTGGTAATGCTCCGGCCAAGCGCAAGTACACCCGGCGCGAGAAGTAACCATGCCGGTCACGGTCACCGTTGAGGATGGCAGCGGCGTCACTGGCGCCAATGCCTATCTCAGTCCTGCTGACTTCGCTGTCTACGCAGGACAGCAAGGTTGGGCCCTGACGACGGCCGAGGGCGTGCCTTACACTGAAGACCAGATCGGTTCGGCAATCATCCGGGGGCGGGCATGGCTTGACGCCACGTACCGCTCCCGATGGCCGGGTTCGCGCGCCAATGGCCGCGATCAATCGACGGCCTGGCCACGGAAAGATGCGACCGACGGCGACGGTGAAGAAATTGCCGACGACGAGATACCTGGCGAGGTCATCGACGCCTCGGCGGAAGCGGCATGGCGCGAGCTGCAAAGC
>JAQGLP010000293.1 GCA_028292835.1 Variovorax sp. | reverse complement strand
ACCGCCACCGCCACCGCCACCGCCCCCGCCACCGCCACCGCCCCCGCCCGAGGACCGCGGCCCGGTGCTGACGGGCGACGAGCAGCGCAGCCCCACGCCGTTGAAGTCCTGCCCCAAGTCCTTCGTGGTGACCGAGGCGATGGTGCAGTGGGCCAACCGGGACTACCCGATCCTGAGCCTGGAAGACCTGAAAAAGGAAACCCGGGCGTTTCGCAACAACCGGTTCAAGGTCGCCCGCATCGAGTGGGTGCCGACCTGGGAAAACTGGATCAAGACCGCCGCCGAGACGAAGGCCAAGAACGCCCGCCCGAGCCTCGCAGGAACCTACCAGACCGCGCGCCAGCAGCACCGCGAGCAGCGCATGCGCGAAGCCGCCGGGGCGCTGCCCTCGGCCGACCTCTCCACCCCCTTGACCCTCGACGCGGAGGAACCGACCTATGGTGTCCCAGCCCTTTCAAACGATTGAAAAACTGTTCGGGCGCATGGAACTGCGCTACGGCTACAAGTTCCTCGAGCGGTGGGAAGGCCTGAGCCTCACGGCCGTCAAGGAGGACTGGCGGCTGGCGCTGGCCGGCCTGTCCGAGCAGCAGCTGCAGTACGGCCTGGCGCACCTGCCGCCCAGCTTCCCGCCGGATGCGGGCGAGTTCGCCAAGATCTGCGCGTCCATGCCCCGCACCGTGGAGGCGACCAAGCTGTCGAAGCTGCCGCCGCCGCGCGGCCGCATGGAGCTGCGCCCGGAGATTCGCGCGGCCGTCGCGCACCTGCTGGAGCCGCCCGCGAAGGGCGAAGAGCCGAACCGGTTGAAGGTCGCGCGCCGCTTCGTGGCCATGTGGGACGGCAAGGAGCACCTGTCGATCCGCCAGAAGGAAGACCTGGCGCACTTCAAGCGGGTGATCGAGCGGTTCGAGAACGTGCGCGCCAACGAGGAACGCACCACTGCCGCCAAGGCGGCCACGCAGCAGGCCGTCGACAACTACCAGCCGCAGGAGCAGGGCCATGGCACCGCCGCCGAGCATTGAGGAACGGCTTTGCGCTGCGGCGCACCGGATCCTGACCGATGGCCGCCGCCACCGCGCGGACGCCATGTTCTGGGCCTACGACTTCTTGCAGCAGTCCGCGCGCGGCCGCACCGAGTTCACCCGCCAGGCGCAGCGGCGCCTTCCTTCCAACAGCCACCGGAGAAATCATGTTCCAGCTTGAGAAACCCACCACCGTCACGATCACGAACGCGAACCCCAGGCGCGAGCTGCACGGAGAAGAGAAGGTGCGCGCGATCGACCTGACGTTCTCGCTCACCGGCGAGAACACGCTGCTGGACCTGATCGAGCCGGGCCTGCGGGAGCACCACTACTGCAACAACGCGCTCAAGGCCGGTCAGGAAGCACTGCCGGACGTCGTGATCCCGCTGCCGAACCTGCGCTTTCCCAAGCTGCCCACCACATTCAAGTACGGCGGCAGCGAAAAGCTGCGGGGTTTCCGGTTTGTGTGGGACTACGGCATCGAAGAGGCGCACGTGGACTTCACGGACGTGGTGCTGGCGAACCTGAGCTACGAGGTGATGGAAGGCGGCAGCTGCAAGATCCAGGCGACCATCCAGTACAACGGCGACGACCTGAGTGACAACGACCTGTACGGCGAGCTCTCCGGGCTCGCAAGCGAGGGCGAAATCTCCATCAAGCTGCTCGCGCCGCCGGAGTTGATGGTGGCCAAGAAGGGTTACCGCGCCGGGCGCACCGACACCCCGCAGCGCGAGCAGCAGGAGGCGGACGTCGGTGACCCCGGCCTGTTCGAGTCCGACGACGACGACGACGTGTTGCACCCCGAGGGAAGCCCCGAGGCGGCGCTGGCCAACACGCAAAAGCCGCGGGTGCACTAAATGGGCATCAAGTACACGGAAGACGACTTCCTGCCGCTGCTCAACGCCATGCGGGCCAACGGTGGCGAGCTGACACCGCCGCAGGCGCGCGAGTACATGAAGATCAGCGACAAGCGCAACCTGGCGCGGGCCATGAACGTGGCGATCGACATGCAGCTGGTGCACCGGGTCCAGCGCGGCCCGAACGTGATCTACCGCATGGGCCCGGACCCGGAAGGCGGGCAGCTGATGGGAAGCTTCGAGCCGGTGCTGTACGGCGACGGCACGCTGGTGCTCACCGGCTGCCCTATGTCGGACGACGACCGGCCGGTCCTCAACAAGGTGCAGGCCTCCCGCTTGAAGGCGCTGCTCAACGGATTGATCGTGCCGTGAAGTGGATCCTGGCCGTCACCGTGAAGCTGCCGTACCCGATCAGTGCGAACCGCTATTTCCGCGACCGGGTGATTCCGGCCAAGGGCACGCGCGCGGCGCTGGTGCAGCGGTACGTGACCAAAGAGGCGCGGGACTATCAGGAGTCGGTCGGCTGGCTGCTCAAGAACGCCGGCGTGCGCCAGGCCATCACGGGCAGGGTGCGCGTGGACCTGCAACTGCACCCGCACTGCCCCCAAGACTGGCGCGCGCGTCAGAGGAAAGACCCGCTGTGGTGGGCCGATACCGTGCAGCGCCTGGATCTCGACAACTGCCGCAAGGTGCTGATCGACGCGCTCAAGGGCGTGGCGATCGTGGATGACGTGCAGGTGTGGAAGGACAGCGGCGAAGTGATGGAGCCGCGCGAGGACGTGGAGGCCTGCGTGGTGCTTCGCATCAGCCGCGGCGTGAAGGACAACCCGCAGGAGGCATTGCCGCTGTGATTCCTGTCGTTTTCTACTACATCACCAGCGATGGCCTGATGGTCAGGCGCTACCACCAAATGCCGGCGGTGCCCACGGAAGGCATGCGACTGAGCATCGATGAGCGCAACGAGCATTACGTGGTTTCGGCCGTGTTGTGGACGTTCAAGGACCCTAGCAATTTAGTCGTGAACGTGGCCGAGCCTGGAGGGATGCTCAGCGGACGACTAACGCGCGAGGAAATGCTGCAGCTGGGGTGGTCAGCAGCATGACGCTGGTGCTCATACCCGTCGGCCGCGGTAACTGGAAGACCCGCTACTACCTGCGGTTCGAAGGACCGGCTGCGCCTGGGCCCTACGGCTTCGTCGTGGGCCAGCGCCTGACCGTGCCATGTGGCTACGGGGCCAATGTCGTGGCACGCGTGGTGAAGGTGCTGCCATGAAGCTCGAATGCGTCGTCGCCTCTCCGGTCGAAGCCCACTCGGTGGTGAACAACCTGTTCCAGCACCACATCAAGCCGCACACGCGCACCGGAGCTCAGGGCGTCATCACGTGGCAGACCATGAGCGCGTACCTGCACGAGAAGCACCGCGCCGCCTTCCACGGGCCAATCCTCAAGGCGTTCTCCGAACAGGTGTGGTTCATCGACGGGGAGACAGGCCGGCGCTTTCGCTGGAGCAAGGCCGCCTGGAAGCAGTGGCTCAAGGAAGAGTTCTGCCCGCAGAAGTTCGAGGAATACACGGATCGCACCACCGGCGAGGTGAAGACCCGCGTGCTGCCGCTGTCCACGGAATCGCTCAGCGACGACGAGTACCAGGAGTTCCTCATGGCCGTGCAGGCGTGCGGGATGCTGGATTTCAACATCGAGTTCGAAGAGGAAGGGTACTGACCATGGCGACGATTGCAAAAGGAAGCAGCACCGGCGTGATGGCCGCGCTGCGCCAGCTGGAGGCGGGCAGCGCCCGCAAGACGAAGCCGGTCGAACCCCCGGCCGCGCCCGCGCAGAAGAAGGCGGCCAAGAAGGCGGGCGCCAAGAAGGTGGCCAAGAAGAAGGCGGCCAAGAAATGAAACACGCCCTCGACTTGATCCTGCTGGCCAGCGTGGTGCTTGCTGGCGTGGTGTTTTTCGCCCTGCCGATCACGATGGTGGTCGCCGGGTCACTGCCGAAAGGATGGAGCAGATGACGCACGCCGAAGCAGTGGAGATTCGCCGCCTGCAGCTGCAAGGCAAGGCAACGCCGGCCGAGGTGCTGGAAGAGGCGCTGCTGGTGATCCGCACCACGGTCACGCCCACCAAGCACTTCAACGGGCGCAAGCAAAAGCGCAAGCCCAAAGTGCAGGTGGACATGAGCGCCGCCCAGCAGCAGCCCCCGCCGCCGCCGGAGCCTGAGCCGGAGCCCCCGAGAACAGAGCCGCCGCCGGCCCCCGCGATGGAGGTGCCGGTGTTCATCCAAAAGGCCGACGAGGATCCGCACGCGGTGGTCAAGGCCCTGCGGCCGTGGGCACTCATCGCGCCCAACACCTCGCTCGATCCGGAGGGCTACGTCTGGCCCAAGCTGGGCGAGGGAGTGGACATCGATGCGGTGCACGGGAGAAAGCCGTGAGCTGGAAGCCGCAATCCACGCCCAGCCGCGACGAACGGGTGCGCGAGCGCCAGGGGCGGATCAACCGGCACCTGCGCGAGAGGCTGGAGAACATGAAGACCGCGCCGCCAGTGGCCGCCGTGATGGGCGGCAGCACCAGCGGCAAGCCGATCGCCAAGCTCGAAATGCTGCAGCACCTGGGCTACATGGCAATCGTCAAGAAGCTGGGCTACTGCATGCGCTGCGGCTGCGTGCCGCGCAAGGGCCAGCTGCAGTTCTGCCACCGCGACCAGGGCAAGGGCATGGGAATCAAGACCGATGTGCGCGGCGGCTGGCCAGGCTGCGCCGGTTGCCATCACCTGGTCGGCACCAGCGGCGCGCTGTCCAAGGAAGAACGCCGGGCCGAAGAGGACCGGCTGGGAGCAAAGACCCGCGCCGAAATCAAGCGCCGCGGATGGTGGCCAAAAACCTTAGCGGAGTTGCCTGAATGAAAAACCCCATGTTCACGATTCGATTCTTGCGCCACTTCATCGTGGTCGTGTGGCGGCAGCAGCGTGGCCGCTGGTACTACATGCGCGATCGCCCGCAATGGTTCGTGGAGGAACTGGCGGCAATAGCTGTCCAGGCCGGCGGCCGCGAGGACGTCCGCGCTATCTTGCAGGAGGCGCGCGACGAGCAGATCCGGCGCCTGGACCACCGGCTGCGCGAACTGGAAGCACGCATGCGCGAGGACGGCATGCCCGACCTGGCGGAGCTGCTGGCGAGCGCTCGCGAAGCACTGAGGGTCAGCTGATGGCCGAACTGATCGTGATGCGGCCGCCGGCGCTGGTCGCCGCCGCAGAGAAGCGCGGCGCTGACGCGGCGCTGCTGCGCAAGCTTGCCGACGACGTGGAGGCTGGCAAGGTGGACGACGTGGTGGCGATCAGCCGCAGCCAGTCCGAAGGTTACGAGGTGATGGCCACCTCGGACAAGTGGAGCACTGTGGCCATGGCGCGGGTTCTCGACGCCTGGGCCGTGGGAAGGGTGTTCAAGTAATGGGCCATATCCGAAGCACCCATGGCAGCCTGCTCGGGCGCATGCTCGCCGGCGCCGCGTTCGAGCCCGCCAAGATGACCAAAGCGCAGGCCTGGCACATGATCGAGCCGGTGCGCTGCGCCCTGCAGCGCCTGCTGGATCACGTGGGCAACCGGCTGGACGTCGCCATCGTGGGCATGGCCTTCAATCAGGCCTGGCTGCGCTGCAACGACCTGGGCGGCCGTCAAGCCGATCAGGCCATCCTTGACGCGGCCTGCCTCGCGCTGGCCGCCATCGACACCAGCGACTCCCGCCCGGACCCGTTGCAAGGCGAGGCCCGCGAGGCGGTGCTGGAGGGCATCAACCTGTACGACAGGATCCTGCGCGCCAGTTCGCTCAAGGCATGGGCGGCGGTGGAGGACCAGCTTGTCGCCACAAGGGAGGCGGCGACACCAGCATGAACGACAGGCCGGCATTCAGCGCAAGGACCGACGTGGACACCAAGCTCGACGGGCTTCTGATTTCCTGGTTCGAGTACCACCGCGGGTACACGTTGGGTTCCGGCTACCGGTCCAGCGACACCACTTCGCAGGACTACCGCACGCCCGGACACTACGACTGGGCCAACGGCGCGGCCGACGAGCACGCCGAGAAGGTGGTGATGCAGGCGGTCGACGCGGCGATCCAGCGCCTGCCGAACCACCCGGAGCGATGGAAGACCGCCATCGAGTTCCACGCCCGCAACCTGCACAGCAAGCTGACCGTTTGGTATTCCCCGCTGCTGCCGCCCACGCGCGCAGAGCGGGACGTGCTGATCCTCGAGGCCCGCAACAAGCTGATGCTGGAGCTGAGAAAAGAAGGAGTCATAGGATGAACGGAAGACAACGACGTCGCGCCGCACGGCGCGCGCTGAGCCTCATTGGTATGCAGGTGGCGAGCAGGCCCAAGCGGAACAACCCTGCGCAGTGGGTATCCGTGGTCGGTGCTCTGGAGTGTCACTTGTGGGTGGAGCGGGTATCTGATTTTGGCCGGAAGCGTGAGCGTGCCTACATGCACGTGAGCCGAGTGAATCGGATACGAAAGGATGCGCCATGAACGACCGTTTCCCCCGCAAGCCGACCATCCTGTCGGCCGCCATCAGCACGCAGCTGGCCGTCGTGGAGCTCAAGGGAGCCGAGCGCCGCGCCGCACTCCAGATCCCCATCAAGCAGGCCGTCCGCGACCTGGGCCGCGACCTGGCCAAGGAGCTGGATGACAACC
>JAQGLP010000273.1 GCA_028292835.1 Variovorax sp. | reverse complement strand
TCGCCGCCGTACTGGCCTATCCAGTCTTTGCCGATGCCTACAGCGTCGGCAACATGGCCTACCTGCTCATCTGGGTCTTCATGGCCATGGGGCTGTGCTTTATCTGGGGCTACGGTGGCATGCTGTCGTTCGGGCAGACGCTCTTCTTCGGCATCGGCGGCTATGGGTATGGCGTGCTGGCGGTCAACCTGGGTGGCGAGTCGGGTACCACGCTGCTGGCGCTCGTCATGGCGTTGGGGGCGGCGGGACTGGTGGCGGCCGTGCTCGGCTACTTCATGATCTGGGGCCGGATCGGCGGTGTGTTCTTCGGCATCGTGACGCTGTCGGCGACGCTGGTGCTAGCCTTTTTCCTGGGCCAGACGGCCGGCCCCGAATGGCACATCGGCAGTGCGCGCCTCAACGGCTTCAACGGCATGAAGGACATGTCGCCCCTCAACATTCCGTGGTTCGGCAACGAGGTGCTGTTCTTCGAGGGGATGCCGCTCTACTATCTCGTGATCGCGCTGCTGCTGATCGTCTACCTGGGTCTTCGCATCCTCTTGAACTCGCGCTTCGGCAATGTGGTCGTGGCCATCCGCGAGGATCCCCAGCGCGCCGAGCTGCTCGGCTACGACGTGCGCAAGTACCAGCTCGCGACCTTCGTCATCGGCTCGATGCTCGCGGGCCTCAGCGGCGTGCTCTACACCTCGTGGGGCCAGTTCATCACGCCCGCGAGCATCGGTCTACCGGCCGCTTCGATGCCGATCGTCTGGGTCGCGTTCTCGGGCCGCAGCGACCTGACGGCCACGATGGTGGGCTCGTTCCTGGTGCTGCTGGCCTTCCAGACCATCACGGTCTACAGCCAGCAGGCAGCCTTGCTCTTGATGGGGGCGATGCTGCTGTGCACCGTGATGCTCGCGCCGCAAGGCTTTGTCCTCGGCGTGGTGCAGCTCGTGCGCCACGCGTTTGCCGGGCGGGGCAAGGTCCGGACGCCAGAGGGCAACATGTCCAAGGACGACGAGGTGAAGGCATGACCGCACTCCTGAAGGCGATCAAGGTGTCCAAGCATTTTGGTGGCCACGCCGCCGTGTCGGACGTCGACCTCGAAGTGAACAAGGGCGAGATCCACTGCCTTATCGGACCCAACGGCGCCGGCAAGAGCACGCTCTTCAAGCTGGCGGTCGGCACGCATGAAGCTTCGGCCGGCAGGATCGAATTCCTCGGCAAGGATGTGACGCACAAGCGCCCCTACGAGCGTGTGAAGAAGGGCATGAGCATCAAGATGCAAACGCCCAGCGTGTTCAAGGAACTGCCGGTGCGGCAGAACATCCACATCGCACTGCAGCACCATGTCACCGGCGCCGACCTGGCGCGCGAAGAAGACCGGCTTCTGGAACTGCTCGACCTCACGCGCGACGCGACCAAGCTCGCCGGTGTGCTGGCGCACGGCCAGCAGCAATGGCTCGAGATCGGCATGGCGCTGGCTCTGAAGCCGGTGCTGCTGCTGATGGACGAACCGACGGCGGGCTTGTCGCCTGAAGAAACCTTCAAGACCGGCGAGCTGATCCAGAAGCTCAATGCCGAGGGCATGACGGTGCTGGTGGTCGAGCACGACATGGCCTTCATTCGGCAGATCGCGCAACGCGTCACGGTGCTGCACTTCGGCAAGGTCTTTGCCGAAGGGTCCATCAACGACATCATTTCGGATCCGCGCGTGGCAGAGATCTACCTTGGCAAGACCCAGATCCATGAACATTGAACCGGTCCTCGAAGTAAAGGGCCTGCAGGCCGCATACGGCGAGACGCCGATCCTGCAGGGCGTAGACCTCGCCGTCGGCAAGGGCGAAATCGTCAGCCTTATCGGACGCAACGGCGTCGGCAAGACGACCACGATGCGCTGCCTCATCGGCTTGCTGCGCGCACGTGGCGGCAGCATCCACCTGCTCGGCCACGACATCACGCCGCTCTCCAGCGACGCGCGTGCACGCCGCGGCATCGGCTACGTGCCGCAGGGCCGCGAGGTGTTCCCGCGCATGACGGTGGCCGAGAACCTGATGGTCGGCGAACTGGTCGGCGGCCGCGAGAGCAAGAAGCAACCCGAACTGGTCTACCAGTACTTTCCGCGGCTGGCCGAGCGCCGGCACCAGTTGGCGGGAACGATGTCGGGCGGCGAGCAGCAGCAACTCGCCATCGGCCGCGCGCTGGTCGGAAATCCGGCACTGATGCTCCTGGACGAGCCGTCGGAAGGCATCCAGCCGTCGATCGTGCAGTTGATTTGCAACGTGCTGCGCGCCATCCGCCGCGACCTGGGCACCACGATCCTTTTCGTCGAGCAGAACCTCGACACCATCCTGGACGTCGGCGAGCGCGCCTACGTGATGGAAAAGGGGCGCATCGTGGGACGCATCGACGAGGGCCACATGGACGCGGCGACGGTGCGCGGACACCTCATGATCTGACCGAAACACCAGAACTCCAAGGAGAACGAAAGATGAGCTGGCTTGAGCAATCGATCATGCAGACGCGCGGCGTGGGCCGCGGCAACAGCATCACGACGCACGAACTCACCGAGGCGAAGCAGGGCACCTTCCACTTCACCATCGGCCCGTATTCGCAGCCGGTGATGACGGTCAAGCCCGGAGACCGCGTCGTGGTGGAAACGCGGGACGCCTTCAACGGCAAGATCAGGAATGAGCAGGACCTGCCCTCCAAGGTGCTGGCGATGCCCTTCGTCAACCCGCAGAACGGACCGATCATGATCGAGGGCGCGGAGCCCGGCGACACGGTGGCGGTGCACATCGAATCGATGGCGCCTCGCGGAGACAACCCGCGCGGCACCTGCTGCATGATCCCGAACTTCGGCGCCCTGAGCGGCACCGCCTTCACCGCGCTGCTCAACGAATCGCTGCCCGAGAGGGTGCGCAAGATCGACGTCGACGAAGACGGCGTGTACTGGAGCAAGCGCGTCACGCTGCCCTACAAGCCGCACATTGGCACCCTCAGCTGCTCGCCCGAGATTGATTCGGTCAACAGCCTCACGCCCGACCAGCACGGCGGCAACATGGACCTTCCCGACATGGGCCCGGGCAGCATCACGTATCTGCCGGTGTGGACGCCGGGTGCGCGCCTTTTCATTGGCGACGCCCATGCCTGCCAGGGTGATGGCGAAGTCTGCGGCACGGCGGTCGAGTACCCGAGCCTGACGACGATCCGCGTCGACCTCATCAAGGGCTGGCAGCTCTCTTGGCCCCGGCTCGAAACCGAAAGCATGATCATGGCCATCGGCAGCGCGCGGCCGCTCGAGGACGCAACGCGCATCGCCTACAAGGAACTCATCCTGTGGATGGAAGCCGAGTACGGTTACGACCGCTGGGACGCCTACATGATGTTGAGCCAGTGCGGCAAGGTGCGGCTCGGCAACTTCGTCGATCCCAAGTACACCGTGGGCGCCGGCATCAGCAAGCAATATCTCGCCCCGGCCTGAATGCTTCGAACAGGAAAACACCATGGACCTCGGACTTAAAGGGCTCAACGCACTCGTCACCGGTGGCACCAAGGGCATCGGCCGTGCCATCGTCGAGACGCTGGTGGCCGAAGGCGCGAACGTGGCGCTGTGCGCACGCAACGCCGACCAAGTGGCTTCGACGGCGGCCGAACTGTCGAAGACCGGCCCGCGGGTAATCGGCCATGCGATCGATGTCGGCGACGGCGCCGCGCTCGCGAAGTGGGTAGGTGAGACCGGCGCGGCATTGGGCGGTATCGACATCGTGGTGGCCAACGTGAGCGCACTGGCCATCTCCAGCGACGACGCGGCCTGGCTGCGCGGCTTCGAGGTCGACATGATGGGCACGGTACGGCTGGTCAACGCCGCCATGCCGCTGCTCGAGAAAAGCATGGGTGCATCGATCGTGACGATCTCCAGCGTGTCGGGCCGCGAGATCGACTTCGCCGCCGGGCCCTACGGTGCTTTCAAGGCGGCGATCGTCCACTACACGCAGGGCCTGGCGCACCAGCTGGCGGGCAAGCGCATCCGGGCCAACAGCGTATCGCCCGGCAATACCTACTTCGCCGGGGGCGTCTGGAACCAGATCGAAAAGGGCAATCCCGCGTTCTTCAAGGAAGCGCTCGGCATGAACCCGATGGGGCGCATGGCGACGCCGCAGGAGATCGCGAACGGGGTCGTTTTCCTGGCCAGCCCGGCGGCGAGCTTTATCACCGGCACCAACCTCGTCGTCGACGGAGCACTGACCAAAGGCGTGCAGCTTTAAGTACAGGCTCAGAGATCATGCGGGATGCGAGCCGATGAGGGAGCGCACGCCGTCCGCAAGGAAATATTCGGATTCGCGCGGCTGCGCCGCCTTGATCAACAAGTCGTTGAGCTGTCCTGCGGTGCACCCCCAGAAAAACTGCAGTTGGAACAGAGTCTGGGTACACCTAGAGCGGTTTCACGCTGACCTGCACGTTGCCAGCAGGGATTTGGCGTGGGTCGAGCGGGATCGGCGGATGCATCGGCGCGCTTCGTCGCGGTGAACGATGCTTTCGGCGGAAGCTAGGTGGCATGGGGCTAAAAAGCGGAAGTCCTAGAAAAAACCGCACCCCCCAAAGGGGCTGCAATCATCAACTAGGCTCTCTGCAGGCCGAACCTTACACAGCGTACACGTCTCGTCTAATGAAGACTAAGAAGCTCGCTTGCACACTCCTCGTCAGTGTCCCCGGTGCGAAGCGCGACCTGCAATTCGGTGGCCTCTGCGCGGAGTTCTTCGATTGAGTCTCCTAACGCATCCCGCTCCTTTGAGCTGAGGTTCGCGCTTTGCAGAGGAGGGTGTCCGATAACTACACCCGCAACTCCTTGCGCCTCGCGCGCAACGTGCGCCATTCGAACCTCTGTCATAAGTCCACGTGCATTTCGAACCGTCGCATTTAGGCTGGTCGGTTGGAGTAGTCCCAAGTGCGCCACGAGTTTGTCTGACAGAAATCCGAATCGCACCGGCCGCTTCTTGGTG
Source organism: Variovorax sp. (assembly GCA_028292835.1). Lineage (GTDB taxonomy): Bacteria > Pseudomonadota > Gammaproteobacteria > Burkholderiales > Burkholderiaceae_C > Variovorax. The sequence goes on along the minus strand of JAQGLP010000273.1, from coordinate 207 downwards.
AGCAGCTTCGCCTCCACGTTGAAATACCCTGCCAGCTCAGGCCGTTGCGCCGCAACAGCCGCACGCACCCGAGTAATGAATTGCCGGTTTACACGCTTGTCTCCATCGGACGCAACTTCACTGGAGTCCAGCTGCCCGGGGTCACTGAGATTGCACATGCTCGAACTCATCAGAAGTGCAATCTGGACCACGTCCTGCTCGCTCGAC
>JAQGLP010000270.1 GCA_028292835.1 Variovorax sp. | reverse complement strand
CTATTACCCGATGACGGTGAAGAAGCACCTGCGGGCGCAGGAAATCGCGATGCAGAACAAGCTGCCCTGCATCTACCTGGTCGACTCGGGCGGCGCCAACCTGCCCAACCAGGACGAGGTGTTCCCGGACCGCGACCACTTCGGGCGCATCTTCTACAACCAGGCGCAGATGAGCGCGCAGGGCATCGCGCAGGTCGCGGTGGTCATGGGCTCGTGCACGGCGGGCGGCGCCTACGTGCCGGCGATGAGCGACGAGTCGATCATCGTGAAGGAGCAGGGCACCATCTTCCTGGGCGGCCCGCCGCTGGTGAAGGCCGCCACCGGCGAGGTCGTCACGGCCGAGGACCTGGGCGGCGGCGACGTGCACACGCGGCTCTCGGGCGTGGCCGACCACCTCGCGCAAAACGACCTGCACGCGCTGGCGCTGGCCAGGACGGCGATCGCGCACCTGAACGCGAAGGCGCCCGAGTTCAGGCCGAATCCGGCCTCGGCGCCCGCCACACCGGCACCGGCTGCTCCTGATTTTGTAGCGGAGGAGCTCTACGGCGTGATCCCGGCCGACACCCGCAAGCCCTACGACGTGCGCGAGGTGATCGCCCGCATCGTCGACGGCAGCGAGTTCCACGAGTTCAAGGCGCGCTTCGGCGCCACGCTGGTCTGCGGCTTCGCCGAGATCGAGGGCATGCCGGTGGGCATCGTCGCCAACAACGGCATCCTGTTTTCCGAATCGGCGCAGAAGGGCGCGCACTTCATCGAGCTGTGCTGCCAGCGCAAGACGCCGCTCGTGTTCCTGCAGAACATCACGGGCTTCATGGTGGGCCGGAAGTACGAGAACGAGGGCATCGCGCGCCACGGCGCCAAGATGGTGACGGCGGTGGCGACGGCCAACGTGCCCAAGTTCACGGTCATCATCGGCGGCAGCTTCGGCGCCGGCAACTACGGCATGTGCGGGCGCGCCTACTCGCCGCGCTTCCTCTGGATGTGGCCCAACGCGCGCATCAGCGTGATGGGCGGCGAGCAGGCCGCGAGCGTGCTGGCCACCGTCAAGCGCGACGGCATCGAGGGCCGGGGCGGGCAGTGGAGCGCGGAGGAAGAGGACGCCTTCAAGGCGCCGATCCGCCAGCAGTACGAGGACCAGGGCCATCCCTACTACGCCACCGCGCGCCTCTGGGACGACGGCATCATCGACCCGGCCGACACGCGCCGCGTGCTGGCGCTGGGCCTGGCGGCGGCGCGTAACGCGCCGATTCCCGAGCCGAGGTTCGGCATTTTCCGGATGTGAGGGCGCGGGCATGGACGCCACCACCTATTTCACCACCCTCGCGCGCTACAACGTCTGGGCGACCGGTCGGCTGCTGGACGCCGTGGCGGCCCTGCCGGAAGACAGCTACCGGCGCGACGCCGGCCTGTTCTTTCGCAGCGTGCACGGCACGCTCAACCACCTGTGCGTGGGCGAGCACATGCTGTGGTTCCGCCGCTTCGCCCAGGGCGTCTCGCCCGTGGTGGCGCTGGACGCCGAGGTCGAGCCCGACCGCCAGCGGCTCGCGGCGCGCCTCGACGAAGGCGCGCGCCGCTGGGAACCGCTGATCGCCGGCTGGCCGCCCGGGCGTTTCGACGGCACGCTCGACTACACCACTACGCGGGGAGTCGCGGCCTCGCTGCCGTTCGCCGCCACGCTGGGCCATGTGTTCAACCACGGCACCCACCACCGCGGGCAGATCACCGCCGCGCTGACCGCCTTCGGGCACGCCTGCCCGGTGCTGGACCTCGTTTACTTCCTGCAAGCCCACGCGACGATGGAATACCCGTCATGACCGACTTCACCACCCTCGTGCTCGAACGCGACGGCGCAGTCGCGCGCATCTGGCTCAACCGTCCCGAGCTGCGCAACGCCTTCGACGACACCGTGATCGACGAGCTGACCCGGGCCTTCGGCGAGGCGGGCGCCGCGCCCGAGGTGCGCGTCATCGTGCTCGGCGCGCACGGAAGCGCCTTCTGCGCGGGCGCGAACCTCAACTGGATGTGCCGCGCGGCCGACTTCACGCACGCGCAGAACGTGGCCGACGCCGGCGGGCTGGCCACGATGCTGCGCACCATCCATGAGAGCCCCAAGCCCGTCATCGCCCGGGTGCAGGGCGATGTGTACGCCGGGGGCATGGGGCTGGTCGCGGCCTGCGACATCGCGGTGAGCGTCAACACGGCCGGCTACTGCCTGAGCGAGGTCAAGATCGGGCTGGTTCCGGCCACCATCAGCCCCTACGTCATCCGGGCCATGGGCTCGCGCGCGGCGCAACGCTACTTCCTGACGGCCGAGCGCTTCAACGCCGCCGAAGCGCACCGCATCGGCTTCGTGCACGAGGTGGTGGCCGCCGATGCGCTCGACGCCCGTGTGGCCCAACTTGTTCACTCGCTCGCCAGCGCGGGCCCGGCGGCCGTCGGCGCCTGCAAGCAACTGCTGCGCGACGTGGCCGGCCGCGCGATCGACGACGCGCTGGTGGCGCAGACGGTGGAGCGCATCGCCGACATCCGCGCCAGCGCCGAGGGCCGCGAGGGCGTGCAGGCCTTCCTG